>DASVOT010000076.1:0-7628 GCA_036383235.1 Chryseosolibacter sp. | reverse complement strand
GTCTCACTAAAAATACTTTTCAACATACATGTCAAAGCTCCCGATCAAACGCGCTTTAATTTCCGTATTTTATAAAGACAACCTAGAACCTGTCATCCACTCGCTGGGAAAATCCGGAGTGGAATTTATCTCCACCGGCGGCACCCAGCAGTTCATTGAGAAACTGGGTTACACGGTCACGCCGGTTGAAAAGCTGACCGGCTTTCCTTCTATTTTCGGAGGTCGTGTGAAGACACTCCATCCCGCCGTCTTTGGCGGCATTCTCTATCGGCGTGACAACACGGAGGACGTTGGCCAGTCACGGGAGTATGGCATCGAATCCATCGACCTGGTCATTGTCGACCTCTACCCCTTTGAAGAGACGGTGGCGGCAGGCGGGAGCGATGAACAGATCATCGAAAAGATCGACATCGGCGGCATCTCCCTCATAAGGGCGGCGGCCAAAAACTACAGCGATGTGCTCATCGTATCGAGCCGCAGTCAATACGGCCGGCTTCTTGAAATTCTTACGACAGGCGATAATTCCTCCACCCTGGAAGACAGGAAATATTTTGCGGCCATGGCGTTTGATGTAACATCTCACTACGATTCCGCAATTTTTTCGTATTTCAATACACCGGCCATTGTTACGTCTTTCAAGAAAAGCATCCAACAGGGTCGAACCCTTCGGTATGGTGAGAATCCGCATCAGCAGGGAAAATACTATGGCAATCTCGAAGGGCTGTTCGAACAGCTCAACGGAAAGGAACTGTCCTACAACAACCTGGTGGACATAGATGCGGCCCTTAACCTTGTGAAGGAGTTTGAGGGCGAGACCGCCTTTGTGATCATCAAGCATACGAACGCATGTGGTGTGGCGACCGGGCGCTCGGTGAAGGAAGCGTACCTGAAGGCTTACCAGGCTGACACAACCTCGGCTTTCGGAGGAGTGCTGGCCTGCAATCATCCCGTTGACGGGGAGGCAGCCGAAGAGATGAACAAGTTGTTTTTCGAGATCCTGATCGCGCCCGGATATGATCCCCGGGCTCTTGAGATCCTGAAGTCGAGGAAGAACCGGATCCTCTTAAACCAGAAGCAGGCGCTTCATGAAAAGAAACAGTTCAAAAGCCTGCTGAATGGGGTGATTGAGCAGGATCTTGATTTAAAGACCGACGCTCGCGAGGACCTCAAAGTGGTTACCAGGAGGGCTCCCACAAGCAATGAAACCGACGCGCTGCTCTTTGCGAGCAAGATCTGCAAACACACGAAATCGAATACCATTGTCCTGGCGGTGGATGGTCAGCTGTTGGCCAGCGGCGTCGGTCAGACGTCAAGGGTAGATGCGCTGCGGCAGGCCATCGAGAAGGCAGGGGCGTTCGGCTTCAGCCTGAAGGGAAGCGTGATGGCATCCGACGCCTTCTTCCCTTTCCCCGATTGCGTTGAGATCGCCCACAAGCATGGCATCGATGTGGTCATCCAGCCCGGCGGCTCGATGAAGGACCAGGACTCGATCAGGTATTGCGACGACCATAACATGGCAATGGTCTTTACCGGCATCCGCCATTTCAAACACTAAGGCATCCGGGTTGAGAAGCAATCAATGTCCGCCGATTGGTGTTTCCAGTCGCCGGCCGGCTGCATGCACAGCCTTTACGCAGGGCGTGTGAATAGAAGACGGATACCCACCCCCTGTAAGTTTTTTCGCCGGATTAAACTGCTGAAACAACCCAATATTTATGTAATTTCGGCCCATCAATTTTAAACTCAATTTAGCCTCCTTACCTCATGGGATTTTTTGACTTCTTTACCAGTGACATTGCAATTGATCTTGGTACGGCAAACACACTGATTATCTATCGTGATAAGATCGTTGTCGATGAGCCCTCCATCATCGCCATTGATAAGGCAGCCAATAAAGTTCTTGCCATTGGCCGGGAGGCGATGCAGATGCATGAGAAGACTCATGAGCACATCAAGACGATCAGGCCGTTGAAGGAAGGTGTCATCGCCGACTTTCAGGCAGCCGAGATGATGATCCGCGGGTTGATCAAAATGATCGACACGGGCAAGCGGATGTTCCCACCGTCTTACAGGATGGTGATCTGTATTCCTTCGGGGATTACCGAAGTTGAGAAGAGGGCCGTGCGCGATTCGGCGGAGCACGCCGGCGCCAAGGAGGTCTACATGGTCTATGAACCAATCGCCGCGGCCATCGGTACCGGCATCGACATTGAAATGCCGGTCGGAAATATGATCGTTGATATCGGCGGCGGCACGACGGACATCGCGGTGATCGCTTTGTCAGGGATCGTATGCGATCAGTCAATTCGCGTGGCGGGCGACACCTTCAACCGCGACATCCTCGACTACATGCGTCGCCAGCATAACCTGCTCATTGGCGAGCGCTCTGCTGAAAAAGTAAAGATCGAAGTAGGCTCGGCTCTGACGGAACTCGACGAAGGTCCCGAGGATTACGAGATCCGCGGACGCGACCTGATGACGGGTATACCGAAGACCATTAAGATCTCATACTCCGAGGTTGCGTTTGCCCTCGATAAGTCAGTATCCAAACTGGAGGAGGCCGTGCTGAAGGCACTGGAAACCTCGCCCCCGGAGCTTTCCGCCGATATCTACGAACGCGGCATCTACCTCACCGGCGGCGGCGCTTTGCTGCGGGGACTGGACAAGCGGTTGGCGTTAAAAACAAAATTACCCATTCACGTGGCAGAAGATCCTTTGAAAGCCGTTGTAAGAGGTACCGGCGCCGCTCTTAAAAACATTGAAAAATACCGGGCGGTTTTGATGACATAAGAAATGCAACGGCTCCTTTTATTTTTTTACCAATACCGGGCCTTTTTTACGTTTTTGGTTTTAGAACTTTTCTGTGCGTGGCTCATTGTCGGAAACAATCCTTATCAGGGCGCGCGATTCTTCAATTCCTCAAATGGCTTGGTCGCAAGCTTGAACAACGTCTCCCATGGAGTGCGTGAATATTTTCTCCTGCGCCAGATCAACAGCACCCTGGCAGGCGAAAACGCCTACCTGCGAAGCAAGTTTGAGGAGATGAATCAGTTTCGCTACATCACCTCCGGAGGGCCAGCGGCGGACACAGCAGTCGCCAGCCAGTTCGATTTTGTGAGCGCGAAGGTCGTGAACAATACCGTCAACCGGTTCACCAATTTCATCACCATCAACAAAGGCGAGGAAGATGGCCTTAAACCGGGGATGGCGGTCATCAGCTCGATGGGCGTGATCGGAAAGGTGCGGACCGTTTCCAGGCATTACAGCGTGGTGACTTCTATCCTCCACGTGGACGTGGAAGTCTCCGCCCTTTTGAAACGCACCGGTCACTTCGGAACGGCGCAATGGGATGGACAGGATCCGGATTACGTCAAGCTGAAGTTCATTCCGCGACATGTCGAGCCGGTGAAAGGCGATACCGTTGTGACGTCGGGATACAATGCCATCTTCCCGGAAGGGATCATGATCGGTCTCATCGACGAGGTCCGCCTCACGGATGAACTGTTCTATGACCTGAAAGTCAAGCTGTCGCAGGATTTCAGGAAATTATCATATGTAGAGGTTATCAAGAACAGCCTGAAGGAGGAACTGGACTCGCTGGAGCAAACAGTTTCGCAGGAGGATATCAAATGAGCCGGATCAATATCATACAAATCATTTCCTTTTTCATCTACCTGTTGTACCAGGTGCTGATCCTGAAGAACATCGTGCTCTTCAACACGGCCTTTTGTTTTCTCTACGTCTCTTACCTGTTTTTTCTGCCAGTGGAAACAAACCCGCTCTTCCTGATGTTCCTTGGGTTCCTGATGGGCTTCTCCATTGACATCTTTTACGACAGCCTCGGCCTTCACGCTTTTTCCTGCGTGCTGGTGATGTACGCGCGCAATTATTGGCTATCTTTAATTACGCCTCAGGGTGGATACGACAGCAGCTCCACGCCGTCCATTGCGATCAATGGCATGCAGTGGTTCGTGATGTATACGTTCCCCCTGGTGTTTCTGCACCATGCCATTTTGTTTTTTATCGAGGCCGGAGGGTTCGGCATGTTCTGGTTTACCCTGTGGAAGATCATTACGAGCGCCATCTTTACCACCGTCGTCACGGTTGTTGTTCAGTATTTGTTTCCCAGCGGCAGGTACAGGTAGGTTACTTCAGAATCCGGATTCGCGATTAAGGTTATAGAATAAAAATGAACGAAGGAAGAAAAGAAATCATACAAATTGCATTCGTTGCTGTAGCGATGATCTTCCTGGTTAAGCTGTTTTTCATCCAGGTGATTGACCAACGCTATGGCGAGTTGGCGAACAGCAATGCCATATTAAAGGAAATTGACCCGCCCGTGCGCGGACTCATCCGCGACCGCAATGGAAAACTGCTCGTCTACAACACACCCGAATTCGATCTGGAGATCATCCGCAAGGAAGTCAAGAACCTGGATTCTGCCAGGTTCTGCGAGGTGTTCAATATGACCCTCCCGCAACTGCGCAAGCAATTCCGGGAGCTGAGAGCAAAACGCGAGTACTCTCCTGTCAAACCGACGGTCTTTATCAGGCAACTCTCCAATGTTGACTTTGCGAAAGTTCAGGACAGAATGGACGAGTTCAAGGGATTCTACATCAAACCGAGAAGTACCAGGGCCTATACCTCCAAAGCGATGGCCAATCAGCTTGGTTACGTGAGCGAGATTACACGGGAACAGCTTAAAAAGGATAAGGAACATATTTACCGTCAGGGCGACGAAATCGGGCAGAGCGGAATTGAAGCGTATTACGAAGACTACCTGCGGGGAAAAGGCGGAGTGCGGTACCTCCTCAGGAACGTGGATGGCATCGTGAAGGGGCCTTTTAACGAAGGCCGCAATGACACGCTCTCTGTTCCGGGGCAGGATCTGGTCAGCACCGTTGACATTGACCTGCAGGAGTACGCAGAATTCCTGATGGAGGGTAAAGCCGGGAGTGCAATCGCCATCGAACCGTCATCCGGCGAGATCCTGGCCATGGTTTCCGGACCGTCTTATGATCCGACGATGCTCACGGGAAGAAATTACAGCGAGAACTTCAAGCTGATCAGTTCCGATACCAACAAGCCGTTGTTCAACAGACCTTTGATGGCCCAGTATCGGCCGGGATCGATTTTCAAGATCGCGCAGGCGATGGTTGCCCTGCAGGAAGGGGTCATCACGCCGGAGACGCGGATCAAGTGCGATCGCAGCATCATTGACTGCCACGGGCCTCATACCAATGAAGACCTTCGCGGCGCCATCACGAACTCCTGCAATCCGTACTTCCGGCAGACGCTCCAGCGAATGGTGAACCAGGGCAAAGCTGATAATCCGTTTGACGATACGCGCATCGGCATGCTGGAATGGACCCACCATATATCCAGCTTCGGATTCGGCAAACCCCTGGGGGTGGATCTTCCCAATGAAAAAGGCGGGTTGGTACCCAGCGTCGCCTACTATGACAGGGCTTACGGCGGGCGACCGTGGAAATTTTCCAACATCTATTCCATCGCCATCGGAGAAGGGGAGAACCTGGTCGTACCCCTGCAGATGGCGAACTTCGCGGCCACTATTGCAAACCGGGGATTTTACATTACCCCTCACCTCATTAAGGCTATCGGCGACAGCAACGCGCCATTGCCGCAGTACCAGGAACAGCACCACACCACCATCGACAAGAAGAACTTTGAAATTGCCGCTGACGCAATGGAGCGCGTGGTGGAGACCGGAACAGGGATGCGCGCAAAATTGAAGGACATCGTAGTGTGCGGCAAAACAGGGACCGTGCAGAATGAGCCGCGGCCTACCCATTCGGTTTTCATCGCCTTTGCCCCAAAGGATAATCCCAAGATCGCCGTTTCGGTGTACGTCGAGTACTCGGGCCAGGGCGCGCGCGCAGCTGCTTCCATCGCGAGCCTGATGATTGAGAAATATCTGTTGGGCGCTACGCAGAGACCCTACATTGAGCAATATGTGTTGAAAGGAGATTTTCTGGATTGAAACGCGAAGACAACATAACCAATAAGATCGATTGGGTGACGGTGCTCATCTATTGCTCGATCGTATTCCTGGGATGGCTTAATATTTACGCTGTCACTTACGACGAAAGCGTTAGCTCCTCGATATTCAGCCTGGACCTGAACTCGGGAAGGCAGCTGGTTTTCATCGCGGGCTCCCTCATCATCATCGCCGCGATTCTCATTATCGACCGCCAGTTTTTCGAGACCTTCGCCTACATCATCTACGGCGCGATTCTCCTGATGCTGATTCTTGTGCCTCTGGTTGGAAAAGAAGTCGGGGGCAATAAAGCGTGGCTGGGCATTGGTTCCTTCGGAGTGCAACCATCCGAGTTTGCAAAGTTTGCAACGGCGCTCGTCGTGGCGAAAGTCATCGGATCCATCGGTTTCCGAATCGACAACATGAGAAACCAGCTCTTGCTTTTTGCCCTGATCGGCGCCCCCATGCTTCTCATTCTCCTGCAAAAAGATACCGGTACCGCGCTGGTCTTTACAATTTTCCTCGTCGTTTTTTTCCGGGAGGGAATGTCCCCTTTCATTTTACTGATCGGCATGGGATCGGCTCTGATCTTCGTGCTTACCCTGCTGGTTGAGAACCAGTATTATCTCTATATCGGGGTTGCCTCACTGCTTGTCATTGCCATCCTGATGGGACGCAAGAAGTTCAAGCGCATCGCCATGCTCACGGCCGGCGCCTGCATGATCGTGATGGTGATCGGAAGCGTGGATTACATCGTGACCGACGTTTTGAAACCGCATCAGCAAAACCGCGTCAAGGCGCTGATCAACCCCGACGCCGATCCTCTTGGATTCGGATGGAACGTCACCCAGTCGAAGATCGCTATTGGCAGCGGAGGCTTCGCCGGAAAAGGATTTTTAGAGGGGACCCAGACGAAGTTCGATTTTGTCCCCGAGCAAAGCACCGACTTCATCTTCTGCACCATCGGCGAGGAGCACGGCTGGATCGGGAGCCTGTTCACCATTGCGCTTTTTATGCTGCTGCTGCTGCGGATCATCTACCTCGCGGAACGACAGAAAAACAAATTTTCAAGAGTCTACGGGTACTCTGTGGCGTGCATTCTTTTCTTTCACTTTGCCGTCAACATCGGCATGACCATCGGACTTTTCCCGGTGATCGGGATCCCGCTTCCATTCTTCAGCTATGGCGGTTCATCGCTCTGGGGATTTACCATCCTTCTTTTTATTTTCCTGAAGCTGGACGCCCACCGTATGCAGGTGCTGCAGCGACTCTGACACGGTCAGCGGCCGGTGGTTGGCTCACGCGAAGCGTTTCTCCACCAGCTCCATAAACTCATGAAATTCGGGGCTCTCGCGATCCCATTGAGCCGATTGCTTTTCCAGATACCGCAAGGCGGCGTCCATGTCAGCCAATTGGTCGATGTCGTCAATGGCTCGGCTGAACGATTCGAAATCCCCGTAGAAGAGCACCTTGGTAAACATGAACTTTTGGTTGATCGTCAAAGTATCCTTGATCCTGGAGATCTTCTGAAAGCTCTGGTAGACCGCTGGCCTCTGTTCCTGGATGCGGTCATTGAGGGTCGCTTTGGCTCCCGGTCCCTGGTAGGGTTCCTCCACGTACATGCGTCGAT
>DASVOT010000075.1:0-5567 GCA_036383235.1 Chryseosolibacter sp. | reverse complement strand
ACGTCAAGAAGATATCACCCATCCGGCCCCCGGCGGCCATTCACGAATTCAGTTCCAGCTGCCGGATCATGGCCTGCAGATCCTTTGGATAAGGAGCTTCAATGATCTGTCTTTGCCCTGAAAGATCGTTGAACTGAAGGGAAAAAGCGTGCAGCGCCATCCGCTTCATGAACGGCTCTTCCTCGGTGCCCTTCTTCAATTTGTAATCCTTCTTGACGGCCGAGAGCATAAAAAGCTTTCCACCATAGGTTTCATCGCCGGTGATGGGCGCCCGCTGGGAGGCCAGGTGAACGCGGATCTGGTGCATCCTTCCTGTAACCGGCCGGCATTCTATTAAAGAGTGATATTTAAAGGACCTCAGGGCGGTCAGCCATGTTTGCGCCGGTTTTCCCTGCGCCCGGTTGATCTTCACCACGCCATCGTCCAGCTTTAACACAGGAGCGTCCACCAGCTCGTCGTGGAAATTATGGATGCCATCCACGACGGCATGGTACACCTTTCCGACCTGCCGGTGTTCGAACTGCATGTTGAGGTGGCGATACGCCTCAGCATGTTTCGCTATGGCCAGCACTCCGGACGTTTCTTTGTCGAGCCGATGGCAAACCTGCGCCGCCGGCACATACCCGCGCGCCAATGCAAGCAGATCCTGTGCTCCCGTCCGGTCTGTCAGGGTGGAGATAAAAGGAGGCTTGTTGACAAGGATGTAGTCCTCGTCCTCAAAAAGGATAATATCCCTGAATTTAAACTTGTGCTTTAATGCGCTAATTTTTTGCGGATTTATTGTGTTCTCCATCTTCCTGTTTTTCAGTTTTCACGCGTGGCAGTTTGAAACTGAACGTCGATCCCTTGCCAGGCGCGCTTTCTACTTCCGGCCTGCTGTGATGTCCATCCAGAATATGCTTAACAATGGCGAGGCCCAGTCCCGTTCCACCCTTTTCGCGGCTCCTGCTTTTATCCACCCGGTAAAATCGCTCAAAGATACGGCCGATGTGCTCTTTCGGTATGCCCTCTCCGAAATCCGTGACCCGGGTAACGACAGATTTCTTTTTTTCGGTGAAGCTTACCTCCACCTGCTGCCCTTCTGAAGAATGTTTGATGGCGTTTGAGATCAGGTTGGTCATCACCTGCGAAATCCGTTGTCCGTCTGCATATGCCATCACTTTGCGAATAGGGCCTTCGATGCGAAGGGTGATTTCCTTTTTTGCGGATTTTCCTTCGAGCTGTTCAAATACATCGCGCGTCAGCTGATAGAGGTCGACCTCGGCCATCCGCATTTTTATCTGGCCCGTTTCAATCTGCGAAAGCGTGAGCAGGTCCTGTACAAGGATGTCGAGTCCGTCCAGGCTTTTTGCCGCTTTCCTGAGAAACCTGCTTCTGACGGCCTTGTCTTTCATGGCGCCATCCAGGAGTGTGTGAACGTACCCCTGGGCTGCAAAAATCGGCGTCTTCAGCTCGTGTGAGATATCGGCAATAAAATCCTTCCGGAAAGCCTCGACTTTCTTCAGGTCATCAATCTCTTTTTGGGCGCGGTCGGCAAACGATCGCATGTCGCGGGCGATGCTGTCAAATGGATCCCGGATGTCCGGCTGACCGTTGTCATCCTGCTCACCGCTGAGCCGGCGGGCGAGCAACTGGAGCTTTCGCACCTTCCGGGAAAACGTCAATTCAAGAGCTGCCGCTATCAAAACAAGGGCGGAAATAAAAGTAATGGCTGCCGCTGTGAGCAATCCGGTGAAGTCGAGGCCTTCGAAGAACGCGAGCGCGATACCGGTAACGGCGGAGATACCGGCCGCAAGCAACAAGGCAAGGCCTCTGGGATTAATAACCATGGACAAAGATATATAAAACCGGTCTCGGCAATTTTCAATACACTGATTTACATTCCTTGCGCTGGCGGATATTGTGTCGCGGCATGCAGCGGATTAACTAAATCCCGGTTTCAATTACCACTGAATTTGTAGCCTACGCCTTTCACCGTCGTGATGTAATCGTCGCCGACTTTCTCTCTTACTTTACGGATGTGAACGTCGACGGTTCGGGGAACGACATAGACATCGGTACCCCAGATGTTCGCCAGGAGATCTTCGCGGCTGTAGACTTTGTTCGGATTCCGGGCCAGAAAGTACAGGAGCTCGAACTCCTTTTTTGGAAGCGCCACCTCCCGGCCCTTTACGGTAACCGTATAGCTTGTGCGGTCAATTTTCAGATCCCCGGTCTCAATGGTCTTTGACGGCAAATCTGTTTTCGAATCCCTCCGGAAAATAGCCTGAATGCGGCTCATCAGCGCTCTCGGCTTGATCGGTTTCATGATGTAGTCGTCGGCGCCGACGTCGAAAGCCGCCACTTCCGAATATTCTTCCGATCGCGCCGTCAGGAAAACGACAAAGGTCTTTTGCAGTTCGGGAATTTCGCGGATCCGGCGACAGGTTTCCACTCCATCCATCACCGGCATCATGATGTCGAGCAACACCAGGTCGGGCAGAAATCGTTTTGCAATCTCGATGGCCTTCACACCATTGACTGCCGTCTCCACCTGGTAGCCGTCTTTCTCAAGGTTGTATCTCAGCAATTCGAGGATGGGTTCCTCATCATCCACCACAAGCACTTTTTGCGTTTGGATCTTCCCCATAGCTTAATTTGGTCAAAAATAGGTTGGAAACCAATGACCGGAAACCGCGCGCCGGTTTCTTAACAATTCCTTAATGTGGTGGCGGGCCAAGGGAGACTTGTTTCGCACTACCTGTCACCACAGAAAGTGGATTCATGCCGTCGGATCCCATGCTTCCGACAACTTACAAAAACGGATATTTCCGCGTCAGGTATTCGATGTATGCCCGGAGGTCTCCGTGAAACCGGTTTCTCCACTCCTCCATGAACGTGTCCTGTTTTGACTGGTAGCGCATAAAGTTCATAAAGTAGGCGTTGTTCGGCAGGCGTTCCTGGAAACGCGCAGAAGGTTTAGGGGAGTCACCGCTCAGCGAGAGGGTGTCGAGGGTGTCGACGATCCTCCGGATCATTTTTTCCTTGAGATACAACTTCTTTTCGCGAGGATCATCGTCGCCAAACGTTTTGTAAAGGCTATCGAGCTTTTCAGCACCCCTCAGCATGTGGTCGGAGTACATGAGGTAGTCGCGGTCTTCGTTCATGTAGGTGACGTATTGCGCGGACTGCGGTCCGTAGACCGACTGCAGGAATTTTTCCGTTCCGCGGTCGCCGATAAAGGTGGCGAGGTTTTCATTGAAGTCGATGCTGTCTTTCACGAAGATCGTGGCGTGCGACATTTCATGGATGATAAGGTTGGCGAGGTCGCCTTCGCTGCGTTCCAGCATTTTGCTGAGGATCGGGTCGGTAAACCATCCCAGGGTTGACCAGCCGTCCGGGTTGCGGATGTTCACATCCCACCCTTCCTTTTCCAGCTCATTCCTGAGGGTTATGGCCTTTTCCCTGTCGAAAAAACCTTTGTAGGGCACCGAACCGATCACGGGAAAATTCCACTCCTTCTCTTTTAGCCGGAAGGGTTCGCTGGCCATCACCACCCACATCACCTCTTCTCCCTTCTGGTCGTAGAGGGTTTTGTAGTTCTTTGTATCCTTGAGGCTCAGGGAATCGATGGCGAATTTTCTCACCTTGTCTATGAGGGTAAGCTTTTGCTTCAGCGAGTCGGGGAAGGCCGGGTCGCGCAGGTATTCTTCAACCGGCTTTGCGGCCCAGACAATGTGCAGTTGCCCCTTGGCCTGCTCGATGCCGTAAGCAACGAGCTTCCACTGCCAGGCAATAACCAACAGCAGGATGAGGAAGAGGGCCAGGAAAACGCGCTTTGCAATCTTTTTGAGGCCCGGTATAAATTCGCTTTTCAAATTCGGTTTTTATGCGGCGAATATAAACGTTTACGTCAATACCACCGCGATTGAAAAAAGGCAACTATTTGATCCTTTTCAGATTATCCTGAGAGCGTTAAAGCCAGTTTGGAGCCGCTTCAAACTGCGCGCAAATATTTGTGACAGCAATTGACAGCCGTCATTTTTAAATTTGAACCGATGTAGTAATTTCAACCCTCTATCCACATCATATCCGTAGGAACCTTGACCCTGGTAAACACCTCTTCGGATCCAGAAGCGAAAAAGAAAAAATACATATATGACAACCACTGGAATTACGCATAACTAAAAAAAGACCCATGAGTGAAGCAAAAGAAAAACTGAAAGCGCTGCAGCTTACCATTGACAAGCTCGAGAAGACTTATGGTAAGGGCACGGTAATGAAACTGAGTGATGAGAAGGTAATGGACATTCCCTTCATCCCTACGGGATCGCTCGGGCTTGACATGGCCCTTGGCATCGGCGGTATTCCGCGCGGACGCGTTACCGAGATCTACGGTCCGGAGTCATCCGGTAAAACCACACTGACAATGCATTGTATTGCGGAAGCGCAAAAGCGCGGGGGCCTGGCGGCTTTTATCGACGCCGAGCACGCGTTTGACCGGTCTTATGCCGAGCGGCTGGGCATTGACACGGAGAACCTGCTCATTTCGCAGCCCGACAATGGCGAGCAAGCCCTGGAAATCGCCGATCACCTCATCCGCTCCGGCGCCATCGACATCATCGTGATCGACTCGGTTGCCGCCCTCGTTCCGAAAGGAGAGCTTGAAGGCGAGATGGGTGACAGCAAGATGGGGCTTCAGGCCCGCCTGATGTCTCAGGCTCTGAGAAAGCTGACGGGTACCATCAGCAAGACGGGCTGCGCCTGCGTTTTCATCAACCAGCTCCGCGAAAAAATCGGCGTCATGTTCGGAAATCCCGAAACGACAACCGGTGGCAACGCGCTTAAATTTTATGCATCCGTACGCCTTGACATCCGGCGGATCGGGCAGATCAAGGAAAGCGCCGACGACATCACCGGGAACCGCGTTAAGGTAAAAGTGGTGAAGAACAAAGTAGCGCCGCCGTTCAAAGTGGTGGAGTTTGACATCATGTACGGACGGGGAATTTCAAAATCGGGCGAGATCGTCGAGCTCGGTGTCGAGCTGGACATCATCCAGAAATCGGGCTCCTGGTTCTCCTATGCTGGAAACAAGCTCGGGCAGGGACGTGATGCAGTTAAGCAACTCATCGAAGACAACCCTGAACTGATGGAAGAACTGGAGAGAAAGATCAAAGAAAAAGTTATCGGCCCGGAACAGAAGCCTGTTCTTGCCGAGAAAGAATGACCGGATACTGTGTTTGACTACGGAGACGAGGCTGGCGCCTGGTCTCCGTGTTTTATATCAGGTGGCCCGGATAGCTGTCACCGGATCGAGCCTGGCCGCCATCGCTGCCGGAACAATTCCCGAGACGAGACCGATGGCGGAAGCAACGCCGAGGCCAAGCACAATATTCTTGATGGTGAGCTTCACCACGAGATCGCCTAACGGAATATACGTTACGAAATAGACCAGCAGCAGCCCCGCAAGGCCGCCGATGAGGCTGAGGAAAATCGCCTCGAACAGGAACTGGAAGAGAATAAAGTAATTCTTCGCGCCCAGCGACTTCTGGAGGCCGATAATGGGCGTGCGTTCCTTTACCGACACG
>DASVOT010000074.1:0-3782 GCA_036383235.1 Chryseosolibacter sp. | reverse complement strand
CATGAGCTGGCGGCTGAACGATAATCCGCCGGAGTAACACCCGACCAGTGTTTGAAAGCTTTCCGGAAACTTTTTAATTCAGACTATCCCAGTTTATAAGCAATCTCCGAAATCGTGAGGTCCTGGTATTTCAAAAGTGTTGAAGCCAGCTCATATCGGATGGCATCGCTCAATTCCCGGTAGGTAGTGTTTTCGTCCTGGAGCTTTCGCTGCAGCGTTCTGGGCGTGATATTTAAAGCCACGGCAATATTTTCGAGCTGGGGAAAATCAAACTGGTAGTTAATTGAAATAGCCTCGCGTACCTTGGTTGTGAAGCGGACGCCCTTTTCCAATTCCTGTAAACGGTCCTGAAGCAGCTTTTCGATCACCGAACTCAGTTGGGGATGATACCCGAGGATTGGAATCTGCAGGTCGGAAATGTTGAATACCATCCCGTTCCCTTTTTGGTCGTAAGAAGGCGCACACCCGAAGATCCTCCTGTGCTCGGATATGTCTGCCACCCGTTCACTGCTGCGGTACATCACGCGGATCGGGAAGACGGTCCGTCCGGATAGAAGCCGAATAAAATTCATCGTGGCTGCCAGGGGAATATTTACGCCATGCGCAGCTGTTTCCGGCGAGGCGTCATACCAGGCCTTTACGGGCTCATAATACAACCATGCTTTGCCGTTTGCTTCCTCGATCCACGAATCATAAACGGTGGTGAATGTTCGACTGAAATGGACCGTTTTCTTGAAGGCCGTCAGTACGTCCCTGCTGCTTTGCTGAAGATGGCCGGCCTGTCCGAGCATTGGAGGAGCCGCCTTCTCCCCAAGGTGCAAACCCAGATCTTTGTCGCCGGAGAGGTCAAGCAGTTTTTTGAGCACAAGGATTTTGGCTTGTAAAGACACCTTCATGTCGAGGTTGTTCAGGTCTTCCGTATCGATCCCGCCTGCTGCACACACTTCGGCAATTTCATTTTCATTTTTCGAACCCAGCAGGATCAGGTTTCGGACGATCGACATGCTAGCCCAGTAAGTCGGACTCGGTTTTGGCAGATAAGGAGACATATGTTTCTCTCGTAGAAATTCTACCGTAAGATCGGAAAATTACAGCACACGCAGCTCAGCCTTTTTTTCCGCGATGCTGGTCATGGTTTTTCGTCCAGCACGATTCATGGATGCCTTCGCGTGCGGGAATCAGCCCGGCAAAAAATGATTTAAGCAAGAGGAAATGTTTTGGCGGTTCCGTCGCTGCATCCGCTGTCACTTTCAAAAATCAGTCCGCAGGAATCAGTTTTGGATTGTATGCAATCTCCCATAAGTGGCCATCGGGGTCTTGAAAATAACCGGCATAGCCACCGTAGAAAGTTTCTTCAGCGGGTTTAGTGATGCGCGCGCCCGCCTTTTGGGCCAGCGCCATTATTTCATCAACCTCTGCCCTGCCCCTCGTATTGTAGCCAATTGAAAATTCCGTGGCCGATGGTTGGCCCTTCTTCACCTTTGAATCCCATGCCAGGTTTTCCCTCGCCCACAGCGCCAGTTTTGTTCCGTGTCTGAGGTCGAAGAAGGCAACCTCACCGTGCTCAAATTCCTTTCCTATAATGCCCTGCGATTGAAACCCCAGGCCATGATGATAAAAGTTATACGACCTCTCAAGGTTGTCAACCCCTAAAGTCAAAATTGTAAATCTTGGTTCCATGGGCTTGCGTGACTGTTCGATTGGTGAGTAAAATGCAAAAATCGCGACGATCAGGCAACACAGCGCGCCTGTCAATCCGGAAATTCCACCCCAATTCCGTTTTGCCCGGTCAGGGTAAGCATCCGCAGAATTTTGAAGCATAGTCATCGGGGTTTTGTATTTATTTTCTCTGAAATGAATCGGTTTATTGAAAAAATCATTACAGCCTTCACTTGAATTCATTCGACCTGAAACAGTCCTATGTTCTCGAATAAGACAGCAAGACCACGCCGCAATCGAAGGGCTTGCACGCTGCGAGCTTTAGCCGAAAGTTATTGTGCAGGGGATTGAACTCTGCTTTACCATTGCCAAGGGCCGCGGGATTGATCATCAGATGGCATTCATCAACGAAATCGTGTTCAATAAGAGAGGCTGCGAACGCATTGCCGCCGTAAACCATGATGTCCTTGCCTTTCTCATTTTTCAACGCTTTAATTCCTTCGGAAAAATCGCCGGCCACAACTGTCGCATTATCCCATTTGTTTTCCTTAAGGGTATTTGAAAATACGATTTTGGGAATGGTGTGGAGTGGTTGGGCCAGTGCATGAAAGCTGTCGCTTGGATTTTTTGCGATGTCGGCCCAATAGGGAATGAATCCTTCGGCGGTGGTGCGCCCGAGGAGAATAGCGTCAACGTTTCTGAGGTTGTCGATGCAGAATTCTGTCATTCCATCGTCCCACTTGTCGCCAAGCGAGAGGTTCATTTGTAATTTGATCTTTCTCATTTATTTTTTTAACAAAGAAAGCGGGTCCGCGCTGAAACAATGGCGTCAGAATGTGACATTCCAGGGGGGTGTTTACGACAAAAAGCGATGATGGAAGCAACAGGCCGGCTGAACGAGAGAAACACTAATGTCAGAACGCGCAAGGACGAGTCGGGGCTTGCCCCGACGAGCACGCTCCAACTCTTTTCCAGATGACCCGCCCCTTAAAAGCGAAGCCCGCTTTCAGAATTCTTCATTCCGAAAACGAGCCATCGATCGCGAAGCCCGCCTGCGCTCTGAGCCAGAGCTTCGGCGGGCGCAGTCGGGGCGCCAGGATTCGAACCTGGGACCCCCTGGTCCCAAACCAGGTACACTACCGGACTGTGCTACACCCCGAACATTATCTTGATTCCGGATCGACGGGATGAATCCCGTCGAAAAGGGACGCGAAGATAAAAAAAGGTCTTTAAACTCACAGCTTTTTAATCCTCAACCGCCGACATTTCTGAAAATCTTTGCCAAGTCTGGTCCGGACACACTTGAAACCACGCGTAAAGGAAGAATGTCACGCCGTAAAAAACACTGAGCTGCAGCGGCCATACCGCAGCTTGCAGCGCTTCCGCCCACAATCCTACCGCCTGTACGTACAAAACCATCGCATACATTAAAAGGTGCATGGAAGGAAATAAATATGGTATATTCGAAACCCGGCTGTGATATCAAAGCGATCAAGCCGCAAGCGTCAGGCTGACTGAAACATTGACCACCTTCTATCATTAACAAATGAAAAATCATTCAAACGAAAAATTGTCCGCGCTGTCCCGGCGCCAGTTCATCGGAAGGACGACCGCCGCCGTGACCGGCTTTGCGATGGCATCAAAATCTGTTTTTGGAGCCCCGGCTTTTATCAGAAACCTGGGAAAACCTGATTCGAGGATCAATGGCGTCCAGATCGGCGCCATCACCTACTCTTTCCGCAGCCTTCCGGGCAACGCCGAGCAGATACTCAAGTACTGTGTGGATTCAGGTATCAGCGCCATCGAACTGATGGGACCTACCGCGGAAGCCTTCGCCGGCGCGCCGAACATGAGCACAGAGCCCATGGTCCCCGGACGCCGCCCGCAATTATCGGATGAAGAAAGGCAGGCGAGAGCAAAAGAAATTGCGGCATGGCGCGCTTCCGTGTCCATGGACAAGTTCGCCCAGCTGAAGAAAATGTACAAGGACGCCGGTGTCAGCATCTATGCCTGGAAGCCAAGCGCCCTGAGCGAAAACAATACGGACGCGGAGATCGATTACGCGCTGCGCGTGGCGAAAGTTCTTGGAGCCAGCCATGTTACGGTCGAGCTTCCGAAAGATC
>DASVOT010000073.1:0-6811 GCA_036383235.1 Chryseosolibacter sp. | reverse complement strand
GGTGCTTTCGCGGCAGTCGCCCGCCATACCGGAAATCCCAGGGATTCCAATTCGCCGTTGGATAGTCTTTGTTGTGCACCACGTTGCGGCCGCGTTCGAGTACCAACGTTTTCAATCCCTTTTCACAAAGTTCTTTCGCGGCCCACCCTCCGCTTATGCCGGAGCCGATAACAATGGCATCAAACGTGTTTTGTTTTACGGCGTCAATGTTGAAGTTCATCAGCAGATCTTTTGTACGTCCAGTTTATTTCCGCTAAAGGTATGCAAATAAGCAATTTCAGGACCCGGTTCCAACCGGCCTGTGAGACCAAGTCGATCCGCCTGACATTTTCCGGAAATTGTTTTCCTTTCCTTCAGTCCGAAGGAACTCACATCGCAACAATATTACGCGGCTCCTCCCGTTCTAGGTTTCACGAAAGTGTAAAAGTGCCCCAGTCGGAATACGCCTTCAAGGTGGGCGTGAATGATCGATATGTGAGTACCTGAGGTCTCTATACGTCGCTCACAGTCCGCATGAAAATATTTCTCCTGTCAGTTCTGCTATTCGGTTTCCTGAACGCCGGCGCCCAGTATGTCGGGCCCCCGAATAACGTGGGACGTGAGTACGGCAATCCAAAGATGCCCTGGTTCGTGTCTCACCTGGCGGGCGCGAACAGGGAGATGCTCAGGCGCGCTAACAGGAACTCACGGCATTCTTTCTTTGGCAAAATACTCTGCTTCCGCAGACTGTGTCGCATACAATCCGGTCACACCGCCTCTCTGCACGCCATCAGCTTTAAAAAATTCAGGAAGAAGATTGCGCGGAATGCGAAAAAAGGACTTTACCAGAAAATAGTGTCTGATTCGACATCCAGGCTTAAACCGGTGGCACCCGAAATAATACCGGTCCTTACGGATACGGCAACATCCAGGCCGGCTCCGGTGATAAAAGCCGACACACTCATCGTGCTGGGGGCAGAGCTCCTGTTTGAAATAAACAAGTGGACGCTGAGAAGCGATCACTTTGCAGCGCTCCGCCCCATTGTGGAGTACCTGCTCTCCCACCCTGAGCGTCCCGTGAAGATCTCGGGACATACCGACGACACGGGAAGCGAAGCGCACAACCTTATTTTGTCCAGGAGGCGTGCGGATGCGGTGGCTGAATACCTGGCAGGCAACGGTATCGATGCTGGTCGCCTCGCGACGTTCGGATTCGGGAGCGCGAAGCCCATCGCGCCAAACACATCCGATGAAGGCAGAAGGAAAAACAGGCGCGTGGAGTTGCTGATCGGTTTTGGCCGGTAGTTGCCCCACTGTCCATTTCACCACTGGCCGGAAGAAGGGCAACTTGTTAAAAATGTTAAATGCCTCCGCGACACAATGACTTTTAATTAAAATGACTGCTGAAATTAACGCCATATGAAACGGTTATTACTCTCTTTTACCCTCCTTGCAATAGTTGCCTCCGTGAAGGCACAACTCGCCGTACCCCCATTGAGCCCGCACGGCAGAGTGGAGCAGCAAATTGGCTTCACCACGATCACGATCGATTACCATCGGCCCTCCGCGCGGGGACGGGAGATCTTTGGCGGACTCGTCCCTTACGGCAAGAGGTGGAAAACCGGAGGCGGCGACTGCACAAAAATAAAATTCAGCGAACCGGTGGTCGTGGAAGGGCGGCCCCTGGTTCCGGGCACCTATTCGCTATACAGCGTTCCCGGCGAAAGCCAATGGACAATTATTCTGAACCGCGATACAACCGGCTACTACCAGGAAGAAAACGACGTCCTCCGGTTCCAGGTGAACCCGTATACGACTTCACGCTTTTTCAATGCGCTGACCATCGACCTCGACTTCATCCCGGAAGAAGCGGAAGTGCATATCAACTGGGCACACACGGGAGTGGCATTCAGAATTGAGACAGACACAGACAAAAGGCTGACGCAACTGTCGGATGACCAGCTGGGGTCGCAAAGTCAAAACCCGGAATTTTTTGCCCTTGCTGCCGAGTACTACCTTTTCAGGAACGATCGTCTAGACCGGGCGCTCCTCCTGGCGGATCGGGCGCTTTCGCTGGAGCCCCGCTGCTGGCATCATTCGTTGAAAGTCGGCATTCTCAACAAAAGCGGGAGATATGCCGAGTCCCTGGAAGTGCTGAAGCGTTCGATCGCCTATGACAAAGGAAATCCTGAAAACTGGTCAAAAGAACAACTCGATGGGGTGTTGAACAGCCACGCCGCCGCAATGAAGGAATTGCAGGCCAAATTGCAGAGGTAGTTTGATTGGTCGAGGCTGCATGGTAGTTAACAATCATGTGTAAAACAGGGCCTCATCGAGAGCTCTCCACACCAGCCGCCGGTTGTCGCATTCACCTCCCCGGATTGTCGCATTCACACTTCGCTTGAACCGGGACTGTTTGCGAGATTTGTATCGCAAAAGCAAAATCAACGAAGTTATGAGAAAACTAAAACTGCAAATGCAGATCACCGTCGACGGCTACGTCGCCGGCCCCAACGGCGAGCTGGACTGGCGCACCTGGAACTGGGACGACAAGCTCAAGGCGTTCGCCTATCCCCTGCGCGATACCTCCGATACCATCCTCCTCGGCCGAAAACAGGCGGAGGTCTTTATCCCGCACTTCGAAGAGACAGTGAACAATTTCCAGGGTAAAAACAGCGACGTGACAAAGGATGAAACGTTTATATACGCCAACCGGATGGTCATCATGCCTAAGATCGTCTTCACGAAAACGATGAAAAGTTTCAAAGGCAAAAACGTGTCTGTGGAGAACGGCGACCTCGTAACGGCCATCAACAATCTCAAAAGGAAGGAAGGCAAAGACATGATCGTGTATGGCGGCGTGGAATTTGTTTCATCCCTTGTCAAAGAAGGATTGATCGACGAGTTCAACTTTTTTGTCAACCCCGTGATGATCAACAAGGGCTTGCGGATCTTTGATACCCTTCAGCATCGGCAAACCCTTTCGCTGGTAAGCGCCGCGGCCTATGCCTGCGGGATCTCGGTTTTGGTTTTCAGGCCGAAGGATGAATGAGGTGGTCGATCTGCCTGAGCCAGGACGTCGCGCCGGATTGTAATGTTTCTTGGGCTCTCATTCGCCTTTCCTGCGCTTTTAAGCCAGCACAGCGCCATCTGCACCTGCCCGCCGGCGGATGATTTTAGCCCGGTTTTGAACAGGTCGCCCGCTCAGGCTGGCGATACTGGCGCACGGAGACGCATGTCGTTTGTGGCACAGTACTTGACCAACCCTCGAAAAATTTCCTATGAAACCATACATCTGTTCCGCCTTAGTGATGGTATCCCTGATATGTTCGGGTACCAGTGTGTTCGCTCAGAAGAAGAAGATCCTCGTCGACGTGGCGCATGGCCAGCGATTCTACAGCGATCCCACCGATGGCATTTCCACCGACCTGGTTCCTACCGAGCGCCTGAAGTACATGACCGGAGAGCTATCGAAGAATGGCGCGGCTCACAATGCCGGCATCGCGTACCTGAAGACGCCCATTACGCTGGATGCGCTGTCCAAAGGCGATCTGCTGTTCATTCACGTACCGTCCAAAAAGTATTCGGCCGACGAATGCCGGGCCATCAGCCAGTACGTTGCAAAGGGCGGCTCTTTGTTTATCGTAATGGAAGAAGACTATTGGGCCACGCTGGCCCAAACCAACGTGAACGATATTGTAACTCCCTTTGGAATCACGTTCGGTCCGAACGCTGCCGGGTCGTCTGGAGGTCACTCCACACCCGGGAAGGTGACGAAGCGGAAGTACTCCATCCCCTGCCACGGCGTGCGCAAGGTGGAGGGCGGTACGCCGTTCGCATTCAGCAACGGATCGGAAGGCAATCCCTTTGCCGTCTTCACGGAGGTAAAGGGAGGCGGTAAGGTGATCGCCATGGGCGAAGGAATGGTATCCCTTTACATGACGAGCTGGCAAGGAGTCACCGACTACGAGTGCGCGGGATTTATGGGCGAGACGATTGGGTGGTTGCTGGAGTGATCTTCGACAAGCTCAGCCACCGGGCTTCGACAGGCTCAGCCACCGGGCTTCGACAGGCTCAGCCACCGGGCTTCGACAGGCTCAGCCACCGGGCTTCGACAAGCTCAGCCACCGGGCTTCGACAAGCTCAGCCACCGGGCTTCGACAAGCTCAGCCACCGGGCTTATTCCGACCTCAGGCTCTTCACCGGATTTGCCAACGCCGCTTTGATCGACTGGTAACTCACCGTCAGCAACGTGATGGCCAGTGCTCCGGCGCCTGCCGCGGCAAAGATCCACCAGGCCATCGTACTTCGGTATTGGTATTTCTCGAGCCAGTTGCTCATGAGATACCACGCCGCGGGCATGGCCAGTAACAGTGAAATGGCCACGAGCCACAGGAAGTCTTTCGAGAGCATACCCCAGAGGTTGACGACGCTGGCACCCATCACTTTGCGAACGCCTATCTCTTTGGTGCGCTGCTCGGCGACAAAACTGGCCAGTCCCGAAATACCGAGGCAGCTGATAAACACCGCCAGCGCGGCGAAGAAGCTGGCGAGCTTGCCGATGCGCACTTCATCGCTGAACTTGCGCGCATATTCCACATCCACGAAGTCAAAGTTGAAGGGCGAAGCCGGGCTGTATTTTGTGAATACGGTCTTGATCTTCTCAATTGACTGCTGTGCGTTCGTTTCGGGGTTGAGTTTCAAAATAGCCAGGCCAATGTTGTCGCTCTCCCCGATATGCCAAAGCGATGGACGCACCGGTTCGTAAGGCGACTCGACGATCATGTTCTTGATGACGCCGATGATGGTGTAGGGACGCTCGTTCCAGGTGAGGGTCTCCCCTACGGCATTTTCAAATCCCAGGAACTTTTCGGCGGCCTCGTTGATGACAAAGGCATTCGAGTCGCTGGCAAAGGCGCGCGAAAAATCGCGACCCTCCTTGAACTGCCAGCCAACGGTTTTGCCAAACTCATGGCTGACATTATTGTTTGGAAAATCAACGGCGAGCGAGGGGTCTTTACCCGCCCACGTAAAACCTCCATTGCTGTTCCATACCTGCGTGGTGGGACTTCCCGCTACGGTCATCTCCACGATGGCGCCCTGCGTCTGCAGCTCGTGCCGCACGGCTTCGAAGTGATCGCGGATCTCGCCGGTAGGAAGGTAGACGTTGATAAGCCCGTCGCGGTCGTAGCCGATCGGCCGGTCTTTGGCAAACTCAATCTGACGGAAGACGACGATGGTGCCGATAATAAGCGTCACCGAGACCGTGAATTGCAACACCACCAGCACCTTCCTCGGAAGAGAAGCAAGCCTGCCTGCGCGGAAGGTGCCTTTCAACACCTTCACTGGCTGGAACGAGGATAAGTAAAGCGCAGGATAGCTGCCCGCGACGATACCGGTGAGGAGGCTGAACCCAATGCCGGCTGCCCAGAACCCGGGGCTGCTCCATAACAAGGCGAGCCGTTTGTCTGCCACCTCGTTGAACTGCGGCAACGCGAGGTACACCAACCCGATGGCTGCTACGAACGCTAATAACGCGACGACTACCGATTCGCAGAAGAACTGGCTGATCAACTGATACCGCAGCGAGCCGACCGACTTGCGGATACCTACTTCTTTGCCGCGCTTCTCGGAACGCGCTGTGCTCAGGTTCATGAAGTTGATGCAGGCCAGCAGCAACACGAACACGCCGATGACGCCGAACATCCAGACGAATTCAATGCGGCCACCGACGTTCTTCCCCTCCTTGAAATCGGAATACAGATGCCACTTGCTCATCGGGTGGAGAAACACTTCCGGTTTGTATTTGCGGTCGTCGGTGCTCACCCGGTTGTACTTCACGTTGATGATCCTGGCGGAAACCTGGTCGAAGTCGGCGTTGTCGGCGAGCTGGGCCCAGGTCTGGGTGAAGTTGCTGTCCCAGGGGTCGTTCATGTTTTTGATCCAGGGATTCTCAATAATATAAAGCGACCAGGGCATGATGAAGCTCGTCTCGCGAAATGTGGAACTGTACGGAAAATCTTCGTACACGCCCGTCACTTTCACATCGGTCTTGTTGTTGACGCGCATCGTCTCGCCGATGGGATCGCTGTCGCCGAAGAAAGTTTTTGCAACGGACTCCGATAATATGATTGAATAAGGCTCTTTCAATGCGCGTTCCGGATCGCCCTTCAGGAGATTGATCGACAGCATATCGATTACTTCAGGTTCCCAGTACATACCGGCCTCGTTGAACTTCTTGTCGCCCACGGTGAGGATGCGGCCGAAGTTCCAGGTCGACTGAAGGACATACTTGAAATCACTGCCGAAATTGTTGCGGATCTCTTCGGCCATCACGTACGGGTTGGCTGTCTGCGATTGTTTGACGCCATTGTAGATGTTGTTTTGCCACACTTGCGCGATGCGGTCGTAGTGCTTATGGTACCGGTTGAACGTTAGCTCGTCCCAGATCCACAGCCCGATGAGCATCGCTACCGCCATGCCGGTAGCGAGGCCTGCGATGTTGATGAACGTATAGCCCTTGTTCCTGCTGAGGTTCCGGAGGGCGATCTTGAAATAGTTGCGCAGCATATGAAATAGGTTTGGCCAGCCTATTGAGATACCTGACAAAACTGAAAAGGTTGCATGAAAGGAGTCTTTTTTTTGGCTTCGACAGGCTCAGCCACCGGGCTTCGACAGGCTCAGCCACCGGGCTTCGACAGGCTCAGCCACCGGGCTTCGACAGGCTCAGCCACCGGGCTTCGACAGGCTCAGCCACCAGGCTTCGACAAGCTCAGCCACCGGGCTTACTCAGTCCTCAGGCTCTTCACCGGATTCTGCAGGGCTGCCTTGA
>DASVOT010000072.1:0-8877 GCA_036383235.1 Chryseosolibacter sp. | reverse complement strand
GACGGAGACCTTCTTATGGACTATGCGAAGAAACTAAGCGCGAAGGGCGTCAATGCCAGGATCATTCCGCCTTTTGGAAATGTGAAGTTTCACCGCCTGACCGTGGCCGACGGGGATACGTTTGCGGCTGCGCAACAGACTGCTGAAAGTTTGAAAGGTGACTACACGGACGGCGTCTGGGTAATCAAATATTGATGGTTACCTTGTCGAAGTACGATCATTGCCTGATTTTTTCGCCTGCACTTATTTTTTAAACTTTTTCCCTTAAAATGATCCTGTTGCAAATAGTGACCGATACCACAGCCCTGGAAACTGCCGACCAATCTATTTCAATCCTCGACCTCGCGATGAAGGGCGGCGTCATCATGATCCCGCTGGCACTGATGTGGGTCTTTGCCGTGTACATTTTCATCGAACGCCTGATCACCGTAAACAAAGCCGGAAAGGTGCCTGCAGCCTTCATGAACAATGTGAAGGACCTTGTCACCCGCGGCGACCTGAGCGGAGCGAAGATCGTTTGCAGCCAGAACGACACGCCCATCGCGCGGATTGTCGAGAAAGGGATCCTGAGAATAGGCAAGCCCATCGAGAACATCGAGAAGTCGATGGAAAATACCGGTCGCCTGGAGCTCTACAAGATGGAGAAGAACATGGTGATCCTGACGATTATCGCGGGAGTGGCGCCGATGTTTGGATTCCTGGGCACGATCGCCGGGATGATCCAGACATTCTTTAACATTTCCATCACTTCAGACATAACGCTTGGAACGATTGCCGGGGGTATTTACGTTAAAATGATTACCTCAGCCACGGGGCTGATCATCGGTATCATGGCCTATATTGGCTATAGTTATCTGAATGCGCAGATTGATAAAGTAGTGAACCAAATGGAAGCGGCCAGCGCGGAATTCATCGATGTGCTGTACGCGCCCGTATAGCATAAAATGGATATCCGAAGCAAACGGCATAAGAAACAGGCTGAAATGCACAGTTCAGCCCTGAACGACATCCTTTTCATTCTGCTGCTGTTCTTTCTCATTGTCTCAACACTTGCCAACCCGAATGTGATCAAGCTCACTGTTCCAAAGGCAACCAGCAATACCAAGGCCAAGCAAACTGTTGTCGTCAGCATCGACCAGAATGGAAATTATTTCGTCGGCACAAAGAGAGTGCCCTTTGAAAGGCTCGAGGCCAGCCTGATTCCCTCCCTGTCAAACGAGAATCTTGAACCCACCATTGTTATCAATGCGGAGAAATCCGTTCCTGTCGAGGAGATTGTCAACGTCATGGAGATCGCCAACAAACTTGGCGCGAGAGTTGTTTTAGCCACCAAACGACCCCGTTAAATATGTCACGCGAGCAGGAACGCGAAAAAAAAATCAAGGCAGCGCTGAGTACGGCAGCGATCAACATCCTTATCATGCTGGTGATGATCTTTTCCGCCGCATGGCAGACCCCCGGGTCCGGCCCTGGCGACTATCCCGGCATTGAAGTAAACCTTGGGTATGACGAGCAGGGCAGCGGCGAAATTGAACCGGCGACGCCCATCGGAAACGAGCAGGCGACAGACGATGAAAATCCGCCGGTGCAGTCTGTCACTGAAAACGTTCAGCCTGAGACGCCTCCTGCGGAAACGACTGTGCCGGAGGAAGCTAAATCAAATACGGTGGAGGAAGCCACTTTCACCGATCCGAACAGCGACGTTGAAATAACCGAGGAAAAGAAAGAGAAAAAGGTAGAGAAGCCGGTGGAGAAAAAACCGGATGTCATTCCTGACAAGCCCGCCGAGCAGACAGTCGTCAAAAAACCTGTAGATAAAACGGTCGAAAAAACGCCGGAGGAAAAACCGGCGGAAATAAAACCGGAGCAGAAGCCGGTGATCGATACGAGAGCCGTGTACCAGGGGAAATCGTCTAACCCTTCGACTGCTGGAACCGGCGCGGGCCAGCGGGGAACCGCCGGAAATCAGGGCGATGATATCGGGAAGGAAGGGAACAAGGGCGTTCCAGGCGGAACGGAAGGAGCGGCAGTCTACAAAGGCAGACCGGGCGGCGGAGATGGTGGGACCGGCCTTGACCTGGATGGGTGGGACTGGGATTTTATTCCGAAGCCTAATATCCCCGACAATCAGACCGGACGCATTGTTTTTCAGATCGAGGTTGATGAGAATGGCGAACTTCTCCGCTATCGCAAAGAGTCTGGCACTGTCAGCGCAGCGGCGGAGCGTGCCTGCATCGAATCCATTCAGAAACTCACATTTACAAAGAAGACCGGCGCAAAGGTTCCGGCAATTTCCAGAGGCAGAATCACGTTCGTTATCCGCGCGCAGTGAGAGGCGCCCTCCATGGAAAGAAAATACATCGAATTCATCCAGGATGTTCTGATCTCGATTCATGAGAACCTCAACGAACTGAGGAACCGGCGGAATTTTGCCGCGCCGGAGGAATTGACGCATATCGAAGGAAAGATTATTGCCTACCAGGAAATGATTTCCATACTCCGCATGAGCGCGGAGTCATTCGGGCTCCCCAAAAAAGAAATCGGGTTATAATTTTAACACCTCCCTTTTCCAGAAAATAAAAATATGTTGCTAATTGCCCCCGGTTTTGCAAGACGAAATGATCTTGACCTATCCGGATGCCCTGAAGTATTTGTATGACAACCTGCCCATGTTCCAGCGGGTGGGCATTGCCGCTTTCAAAAAAGATCTCACCAACATCCGCAAACTTTGCCGCACGCTCCGCGATCCTCAGGAGTCGTTCAAATCGATACACATAGCAGGGACCAATGGCAAAGGCAGCACGTCTCATATGCTTGCTTCCATCCTGCAGACGTCGGGCTACAAGACCGGCCTTTACACGTCTCCTCATCTCAAGGAATTTACCGAGCGGATCAAGGTCAACGGCCGCGAAGTGACGGAGGAATTCGTAGCGGATTTCGTGAACAGGATGCTGCCGTTGATCGAGGAATACAAGCCGTCGTTTTTCGAGATCACGGTGGCGATGGCCTTTGATTACTTCAGATCGGAAAAGGTTGATGCGGCTGTGATCGAAACGGGTCTGGGAGGGCGTCTTGATTCGACCAACATTATCACACCCGTCGTATCGGTTATTACCAACATCAGCTGGGATCACAAGGAGATCCTCGGAAATTCACTGCCTGAAATAGCGTCGGAAAAGGCGGGCATCATCAAGCGCGGTGTCCCGGTTGTCATCAGCGAACGGCAGGAGGAAGTTCAGCAGGTGTTCATGGAAAAGGCGGAGCGCGAGCAGTGCGAAATCGCCTTCGCCTCCGACGAATACGCGACCGCCCGGACACCCGGCGGCGAGACGCTTGACATCTTCAGGAATAACCGGATTGCACTGGCCGGCGTCCGGTTCCCTCTGAAAGGAAACTACCAAAACCGAAATGTGCCGGGCGTGATGAAAGCCGTGGAGGTGCTGCGCCGGACATTTTCAATCACCGATGAACAAACGCGCAAGGGCCTGGAAGACGTCGTCGCCAATACAACTCTCAAGGGACGGTGGCAGCTGTTGGGCAATAGCCCGACCGTTATATGTGACACGGGCCACAATCTCAGCGGCGTCACGGAGGTGTTCGGTCAGATACGCGCGTCCGTGTTCAACCGTCTTTTCGTCGTGTGGGGCATGGTGAAGGACAAGGATGTCAAGCCGATCCTCGCCGTGTTACCGCGCGAGGCCCACTACTACTTCTGCCAGGCAAAAATTCCGCGGGCGATGGACGCGAATCTGCTTCAGGAAGAGGCAGCGGCGCTGGGGTTGAAGGGAGAAGTCATTCGCGACGTGAATGAGGCGAAGCGAGCGGCGCTGTCGCGCGCGTCTCACGACGATTTTGTTTTTATCGGCGGCAGCACCTATGTGGTCGCCGAGATCGACGAACTATAAAAACAGTCAGCATTGAAACGCAAACAGGAGCGATTTAAAATAATCGAAGCGAATCCAAACGTAATTGAGCCCTCCAAGCCTTTGTACCAGGCGATCAAAGGAAAGTGGCGCTCCGATTACTTCAGGAACGACAATCCCGTTACGCTGGAACTTGCCTGTGGCCGGGGCGAGTACACCATCGGGCTCGCAAAACTGTTTCCCGGTTACAATTTCATCGGCGTCGATATCAAAGGCGAACGGATATGGAAAGGCAGCACCATCGCTCTTCAGGAGCAGCTGGCGAACGCGGCGTTTCTCCGCACACATATTCTGATGATTGAAAGTTTTTTTCAGCCCGGTGAAGTAAACGAGATCTGGCTGACGTTTCCCGATCCGCGTCCGCGAAAGCGCGACATCAAAAGAAGACTGACGAGCCCGCGGTATCTGGAGACCTATAAACGGCTTTTGCAGCGGGGAGGATTTGTTCGTTTGAAGACTGACAACACGCAGCTGTATGAATACACGCTTGAGCAGGTTCGCGGACGAAGCGACATTAGCGACCTGGAATATACATCTGATGTGTATTCGTCTGTATTGCAAAAAGAGTGTTTTGATATTAAAACACGTTATGAGCAAGAGTTTACGGAAAAAGGAGAGAAAATTAAATATTTGCGATTTAGATTTGTCTGATATCTCAAACCTCACTCAATATGGAAGAAGTAAATTTTGACCTTGAAGAAAAATTCCTCAAAGCCGACGCTTTGATCGGTGAAAACCGTTTAAGCGAGGCGGCCAAACTACTCGAACACATATTGTCGGATGCTCCCGATTTCGGCAAAGCCCACAATCACATGGGATGGTTATTTGAAACAAAGTTCAAAAACTTACATCGCGCAGAGGAACATTATAAGCTCGCTTTGAAATTCAATCCGGAGTATACCGCCGCTTACTACAACTACGCCTACCTGCTTTCTTCCCTGAGAAAATTCGATGACCTGGAGGCGCTCCTGAAGAAATGCATTTCTGTTGCCGGAATCAGCTACGCGACCATTTACAATGAGTATGCGCTGATGCGCGAGATCCAGGGCGAGATCGACGACGCCATTCATTACTTCAAGCTGCACATCAAAAACTCGTTCGACCTTAAAAGCATCGAAACCGCTTATGAGGCGATCAAGCGGTGCGAGAGGAAGAAACAGTTGCTGGGCGAATAGCGCAAAAGAATACGAGCTGGAGAGACTTTACAAATCATACGCACAGAAGGAAATGGTTGTTGGCCGACGAGGCAAGGCCCAGGCCTTCAATCCTCGCGCTCTTCCAGCGCCTCCAGCAGGTCGCCAAGCGCTTCGTAGTTGGTGACGCCGGGTCTTGACCGTTCCGGACCTTCGAGAACAATTCCGCTAAAACAGCCGGCCGCTAATTTTTTCTCCAGGATGTTCGGGGAAGAGACCCTGACCAGCACCGGAACCTCACCGGGAAATTCCCCGCATTCAGTCGGCTCATCCACGATGTAAAATGCGATCTTTTTATCCGCACGAGCCACGGCATTTTTGAATTCGCCTTTCGGCAGGTAAATGATACAGGGCACTGACAACTGATGACCGAAGGTTTGATATTCGCCGAACGCAAGCTCGAAATAATCCGGGGAGTAAGCGTCCATCACTTTTTCGATGTCCGCCGGCATGGATAATCCGTACAGCTCTGCGATTATTTTCGGGCCGGCGATCCACCCGCGGATGTCCTGAAAAGCCTGGGGCGTCATGTAGTTTTTCGCCGACGGAACCACGCTCACGCCCAGCATCGCGACACCCATGCCGGCGCAATAGCGCGCATCGCTGAGGTTGGAGATATGGCTTACTTTGACAATCGTTTTCAGGGACATACGAAATCCGGAAAGAAAAAATAACTTTGCTGATGTTTACGTTTTGATCCGGGTGCGGATTTAATCAAAACCCCTTTATTGTTGAAGCATTTCGTTAATTTTTTGGCGCTTTTGGCTTTGCTTTGGGGTTGTGAGGCCGAAAAGCCCCGGCCCCTGGCTTCCGGGACCGAATATTTTCCCCTGGCAAAGGGACAATACCAGATCTATTCTGTTCAGGAGGTGCATTACCTGAGTGGATCGGAACCCCGGACGCTCAATTACGAATTAATGACAGTAGTAGCGGACTCGTTCCCTTCGCCGGATGGCCAGTACATTTACGTCATTCACCGCAGCACGAGAGAAAACGACTCGATGGCATGGCAAGCGCTCGATACGTGGTCCGTCCGCAAGGAGGATAGCCGGGTAACGGTTTCTGAAGGCAATACGCCCTTCGTAAAAATGATTTTCCCCGTCAGGGAGGGTACGCGGTGGGACGGCAACACCTTCAATACCCTGGGTAATGACGAATATGTGCTGACAAGCGCCGGTCGGCCGCTGGAGGTCAACGGAATGACTTTTGAGAAGACTGCCACGGTGGAACAGGAACGAAACGGAGACCTCATTGTGTTCAGGGACGAGCGGAGTGAAGTATACGCTTTCGAAGTAGGCCTTGTGAAAAAAGAGATCATCCAGTTCCATTATTGCACGGACGATGCATGCCTGGGCCAGCAAGTCATCGACGAGGGAATTGAAATGAAGATGGAAATCAAAGAGTACGGCAATGGCTAGAATTTTTTACGCAGTTGTTCTCGTTGCGCTGGAGTGGGTTTCCGCGGCAGCGCAGGAAAACCGGTACATGGTTTTCTTCAGGGACAAGGCGGGCACTCCTTACAGCACTTCGGATCCTATAAGTTTCCTTTCCGGGAAAGCCATCGACCGCAGGCTCAGGCAGGGCATCGATGTAACCGAGCAGGACCTTCCCGTTCAGCCATCCTATGTGCAAGGTGTACGAGGGCAGGGGGTCAATACTTTTTTTACCACGCGATGGCTGAATGGCGTATTGATTCAATGTGATCCGTCCATGATCGCCGGCGTGCAAAGTCTTCCATACGTTGATCACGTGGAATTTGTCGCTCCGCTTCCGAAGCTTCAGACCGGCGGCCGACGCTCATTCAGCCTTCACAGCAAAAAAACCAGCGTTGGAGCCGAAACGGAAAACCAGCTCGCCATAGTCGGCATCGACCGGATGCACGAGGCCAGCTATACCGGTGAGGGCGTCACGATCGCCGTCCTCGACAGTGGGTTTCCCGGAGTGAACACCGCCGCGCCCTTTGCAAGGATTTTTTCAGAGAACAGGTTTAACGACAGCGTATCGTACGATTTCGTTCACAACACCTCCCAGGTCTTTCAATACGACGATCACGGAACCGAAGTGCTTTCAGTGATCGCCGCCGAGATTCCGGATGCTTTCACCGGTGGCGCCTACGACGCAAACTTTCAGCTGTTCGTGACGGAAGATGTTCCCACCGAGTATCGCATTGAAGAATACAACTGGCTTTTTGCCGCCGAAAAGGCCGACAGCGCCGGTGCAGACATCATTCAGTCATCGCTCGGGTACTACGATTTTGACGACGCGGCCATGAATTACACGCGCGATCAGATGGACGGAAAAACGGCGGTGGTCTCGAGGGCCGCGCAATGGGCCGCCGACAGGGGCATCGTAGTTGTCGTCAGCGCCGGAAACGAGGGAAATATTCCTTCGTGGCGGATCATCACGGCACCCGCGGATGCGGAGGATGTACTCGCCATCGGCGCTGTAGACGGCAACCTGCAGAAAAGCAGCGTGAGCTCCATTGGTCCCAGCGCCGACAACAGGATCAAACCTGACCTGGCCGCCCTGGGCGTGGGTGTGAGGGTGGTCAAGCCAGGCGGGCAGATCTCGAGCGTCTCCGGAACATCGCTCGCGACCCCGCTGGTTACAAGCCTTGCTGCAGGCATCCTTCAGCGGTATCCGGACCTCACCGCCCGGGAGGTTGTTTCGCTCCTGAAAGCAACCGCCTCGCAGGCGAAGAAACCCGATAACCTTCTGGGGTACGGCATTCCGAATTTTCAGGCGGTAGTAAATTATCAGGAATATGTGCCGCAGGAAAAACCTTTTGAGATCTTTCCCAACCCTCTGACAGACGACACGCTTACCATCAGCCCGTTCGACCCGAACGTCGTTGATTCCTGTGAAATTGAGGTCATTTCCGCGCAGGGTCAGGTGCTGGGAAGGGAAACCACGCGATTCAACTGGCTGAACCGGAATTACCAGACCGATCTGTCGGCGCTTGCGCCGGGTATCTACTACATCCGGGTGGTCTCCGGTAAAAGAAGGCATACGTTTAAGCTTCTGAAGTTGTGATAAGACAAGACTTCGCTATTTTTGATGCGTAACTCTTCGCCCATGTCCAGGATCCCCCTTGTTGCCCCGTCACTTCTTGCCTCCGATTTTGCAAACCTTGCTAAAGAAGTGACCATGGTCAACGAAAGTGAAGCCGACTGGATCCACGTTGACATTATGGACGGCGTTTTCGTCCCGAATATTTCGATGGGCCTGCCCGTCGTGGAGGCTATCCGCCGCCATGCGAAGAAGCCCCTGGATGTACATCTGATGATCGTGCAACCCGAGCGTTATGTGGAGGCCTTCAGGAACGCGGGAGCCGGCATCATCTCCGTTCATGTGGAGGCCTGTCAGCACCTGCACCGGAACATCCAGCAGATCAAAGAGCTGGGATGCAAGGCAGGGGTGGCGATCAATCCCCACACCAGTATCCGGGACCTGGAGAATGTCATTCAGGACATTGACCTGGTATGCCTGATGACGGTCAATCCGGGATTTGGCGCCCAGAAGTTCATTGAGAACAGCTATCGGAAAATCACTGCCCTCCGGCAAATGATCCGTGAGTCAGGCTCGAAAGCGCTGATTGAAGTTGACGGGGGAGTAAACCTTACCAACGCCGGGCCGTTACTGGAGGCTGGCGCTGACGTGTTTGTAGCGGGAAATTTCGTCTTCAGCTCGAAGGAGCCCCGGGAGGTCATAAAACGGTTAAAAAGCCTGTAAAGACCAGGAATGGCCCGGAAAACGAGGTT
>DASVOT010000071.1:0-8385 GCA_036383235.1 Chryseosolibacter sp. | reverse complement strand
GAAACCGCCGAAAACGCCATAACGCACACACAGCCAGCGTCAAAAAAATAAATTTATAGACGGAATTGCCTTTGAAATAAGAATTCTTGTTATCTTCGAGAGCCTTTTTGAAGTTTTAAAGAGAGGGTCTTTCTTCAAAATGGTATAAACCCCGAAAGAAGTTCGGGGTTTTTTTATGCCCGGCTGTGAACGGAGGGGAGGGCCGAACGGGTACCGCATCGAGCCTGCGGAGCGCTCAATGGGCAATCACATACCTTTCTCCAACACATTCATATCATTTCTTCTTCTCTCTCCCAAGTTCCCCGCGTGATGTTTCCCGTAGGGGCGGGCAACGCCTTGATTTCAAAAACCAGATCTGTTCTCCTGTGACCTCCGGCCTGAATCCTTTTCCGGGCCAAAATGATCAGTCAAACTTCTTATATTGAGACGAGGAAGTAATTTCCTGCGGCAAGGCCGCTGCACACCTTAATATAAGAGACATGAAATCCACCAGACAGGGTAATGGGCGCAGGCAGTTCATCAGGCAGTCAGCCGCGGGTCTGGGATTCCTATCCCTTCCATCTCTTCTTCATCCCGTGGGACAATCTTCGAAAAAAAAGGTCGTGGTTGTCGGAGGTCATCCGGATGACCCGGAATCCGGGGCCGGGGGTACCATCGCCCGGCTGATACGGGCGGGGCATGAAGTGACGAACATGTATTTCACGAACGGCGACGCGGGCATCGCGGGTAAAACGCACGCCGAGGCTGCAGCGATCCGCAGGAAAGAAAGCGTCGAGGCGTGCAAGGTGCTGGGCGCAAAGCCACTGTTTGTGAACCAGGTGGATGGCTCGAGCGTGATCACCAACGAAGAGCTGGCCCGGTTTGAAAAATTACTCCTGGAAGAAAAACCGGATCTGGTCTTTGCCCAGTGGCCCATCGACTCACATAAAGATCATCAGCTCTCCGCTGTGCTCACCATCCAGACCTGGATGCGCGCATCCGAACCTTTCACGCTTTATTTCTATGAAGTCTGTTTCGGCACCCAGTCGATGCTTTTTCAGCCCACGGATTATGTAGATATCACTGAAACCCGATCCATCAAAATGAAAGCCCTCGCCTGCCATGTCAGCCAGGATGTCGTCGGGGCCGATGGAAAATATTCAAAAGGCATGACGGACTGTGGACATCCATCGATGGAGGATTTCAGGGGAAGAGCGCTCGGCGTTCCGGCCGCAGAAGGTTTTATAAGAATGACAGGACGCGGGATGGGAGAGCTGGTTGTCTGACGCGTCCCAAAAAGAAGAACCTGATTCAGGCGCAGACCAAGGAGTGAATCGCAAACAGACGGCGCGAACAATAGTTTTAAATTCATCGCAAATGAGGGTTACAAGACGACAGTTTCTCAAGACTTCCGGCGCGCTCACGGGCGCGGTACTCACGGGTGACGTCCTGGCTTCTTCATCATCCCGCAAGGTGAGGGTGAACGGACATCTCTGGATCTACGCCAGCAAGTTTCCGCCCGACTGGGATTCAACGCCCGTCCTCGATCAGGTCTTCAGTGATTTCAAATATGCGGGGATTGAAGGCGTCGAGCTGATGGAGGTGAACCTGCGCCATGAGAACGCGGTGGCGGAGCTGAAAGCGCTGATCCAAAAGTACGGAGTGCCGGTAACGGGCTCGTCTTATTCAGGGAAGATGTATGACCGAACGCAACACGCGCGCATTCTCGAAGATGTAGATCTCGTAACGGGGCGGCTGCATGCGCTCGGAGGAAAAAACTTTGGCGTCACGGTCGGCGATGCCCGCAGGAAGAAAACAGAAGACGAGCTGGATGCCCAGGCGGATGTGCTGGAAAAGATCCTGAAGATCTGCGAACGCAACAGCATACTTCCCAACATGCACAACCACACCTTTGAAGTGGTCAATGACCTGCACGATCTGAAGGGTACGATAAGACGGGTGCCGGCATTGAAACTGGGGCCCGACCTCAACTGGCTCATCCGCGGTGGCGTGAACCCCGTTGATTTTATCAGGACCTACGGGCATAAGATGGTGTACATGCATATCCGCGACCAGCATGAGAACGGAATGTGGACCGAGTATGTCGGCGAAGGAGTGACGGATTTCCCCGCCATCGCAAAGGCGTTGAAGGAAATAAATTTCAAAGGAGAGGCCGCCATCGAGCTCGCGTCAGATATCCCACCCGTTAACCCCATGAAGGAGAACTGGAAGAATAGCAGGGAATATGTGAGGGAGGTTTTTGGGTGGTGAGGGCGGGTGCGGGGTGCCGGGTGCCGGGTGCCGGGTTCCAGGTACCAGGTACCTGGTACCGGCCCTCGGCAGGCTCGGGCACCGGCCCCCCGCTATTATGGAATTCAAGGCCCGGTGGCTGAGCTTGTCGAAGGCCGGGCGAGAGGATTCTGTGAAGACAGACGCTTTATTCACCATTTGCAGCCAGTGCCCGATTTCTTACCTTGGAAGAAATATCCGACTGCATCGTCTATGAACCTGGCCGACACCTGCAGGGTGTTTATCATACCTGCGACGCTCCTTTTCCTATTCAGCTGCGCTGACCGAAGAGAAAATCCTCGCCCGATGAAAATAATCTTCGATACCGACATGGGCCCGGACTACGATGACGTGGGAGCGATCACCCTGTTGCACACCTACGCGGATGAGGGAAAGGCCGAGATTCTCGCTACCATGGCCAGTACAAAATATGAAGGTGTGGCCGCCGTGTTGAACGTGTTGAACACATACTTCAAACGGCCCGGCATACCGGTCGGCGTCCCCAAAGGAAACGCGCTCACCCTGCGGGACTTCCAGCATTGGACCGACTCGCTCATCGCAAACTATCCGCATACGATCAGAACAAACGACGAGGCCCCGGATGCGGTTTCCCTTTACCGGCAGATACTCTCGCACCAGCCTGATTCAAGCGTCACCATCGTCACCGTCGGATTTCTTACCAACATCGCCAACGTCCTGAGGTCTTTGTCCGACAGCATCTCGCCGCTTTCGGGCATGGACCTTGTCCATCGCAAAGTCAGGAACCTCGTGAGTATGGCCGGGAAGTTTCCGGAAGGGAGCGAATTCAATATTCGCGAAGACGCTGTTTCTGCGAAGTTCGTCTTCGAAAACTTTAAGAACCCCGTCCTCTTCAGCGGATTTGAGATCGGCGAGAAGATCAGGTGTGGACTGCCGTTGGTCCGCAACCCGGGCATCCGGAACAGTCCGGTGAAGGATGTCTTCAGGATCTCCATCCCCCAGGCCAGGCAGGATAGCGCCGGGAGGATGAGCTGGGATGAAACTGCTGTGCTGGTCGCCATAAACGGGACCCATCCCTATTATAAAGTGCAAAAGGGTGCCATCGAGATAAACGAAGATGGAAGTAACCGCTGGCGCAGGAACGCCGGAAATCAGGGTTATCTCCTTGAGGTTCAACCCTCCTCTCAGGTGCAACGGGTCATTGACAGCCTGCTCATGCACGAGCCGGCGGAATAATTTCCTTTTCCGGTTTTTTTCCGGAATCCCTATATTGTGAGAATTTACAGGCAGCAGATGCTGACTTGATTCCCTCTGGAGATTACTCAAAGAAACATTTCGAGGCGGCCGAGGCGCTTGGCGCCGGACAGGACGTGGCAGAAACAATCTTTTTGCCTCGGGAAGGAAGACGGTAGACTTATAACGGATCTTAACTTTTTAAAATTGAAACACGAAATGCAGGGCGCGGGCGTGGTCGGTGAGACACCTTCACATCCGTTGACCAAACGTTTAAGAACCTGGGTCGGAGTGGTGGGGCCGGGCATGATCACGGCGGCGCTGGTGTTCGGACCCAGTAAGGTCACCATTACCTCCAAGCTGGGCGCGGACTATGGCTTTGATACCTTGTGGATCATCGTGGTGGCCATTTTCTTCATGGTCATCTTTACGGCGATGTCCGCGCGGATCGGCATGGCCTCCGACGATTCGTTCCTGACAATCATCCGTAAAAAATGGGGAAGGGTGGCAGCCGTCGCTACCGGCGTGGGTGTGTTTTTCGTCTGCGCATCGTTTCAGGCGGGAAATTCTATCGGCATCGGAATTTCGATTGCCGAGTTATTCAAATCCACACCGGCACCGTGGATCGTCGCCTTCAATATCTTCGGCATCAGCCTGCTGTTCTTCAGAAGCTTTTATAAAACGCTGGAAAAGATCATGATCGGGCTGATTATCGTCATGCTCGTTGCGTTTCTCGTTACCTTGTTTTTAACATCGCCCCCGCTCACGCAAATAGCCGGAGGGTTGGTGCCCGAAATTCCGAAGGGATCATTCGGACTGATCATTGCATTCATGGCATCCTGCTTTTCGATGGTGGGCGCCTGCTACCAGTCCTACCTGATGCAGGAAAGAAGGAGAATCAATCCCGGCGGGAAGCAATCGGGCCGCGACAGCTTTCCCGGCATCCTGATCCTGGGCATCATGAGCGCCATCGTCATGATCTGCGCGGCGGCGGTGCTGCATCCCCAGCACCTTCCGGTCAACAGCGGTTCGGACATGGCGAAAGTGCTGGAGCCGCTCTTCGGCAACTACGCCTCCGCGTTTTTCCTCATCGGTTTGTTCGGGGCGGCATTCTCCTCCCTGATCGGCAACGCCTCGCTTGGAGGAACGTTGCTGAGCGATGCACTCGGCCTGGGAAGCAGGTTTGACTCGAAGGTGGTGCGGGCGCTGGTTGCACTCGTGATGATCGTCGGCGCGGTCATTGCCATCGTCTTCGGCAGCCTTCCGATACAGCTGATGATCGTTGCACAGAAAGTCACCATCTTCGTGGTGCCGTTCATCGGCATTGCCTTATACTTCATTGCCAATGACGGAAGGATCATGAAAGACCTGAGGAACAGCACGGCGGTAAAGATCTTTGGCGCGCTGGGTCTGCTGATATTGATCGGACTGGCGGTGAGGAATTTCCAGACGCTCTTCCTGCAGTAAACGCGCCACTACTTTATGAACGCGGCAGGTCCGGTTCCGATTCTGCGGCGTGAAGCGATTTCTCTTCCTGCATGAAATGCGGATATAAGATTTAAATTCACAAGCTTGTTACGTACATGAGCGAATCCAGACGCGAACAGAAGGACGCCTCGTCCATGAGCCTGATAGAGACGATAAAGAAGCATTCCGCGAAGATACACGGCGAGGTGGTCGCCATCCGGAGGCACCTTCACAGGCACCCGGAGTTATCGTTTCAGGAGCATGAGACGTCCGCGTTCGTCAAGGGTGAGCTTGACAAGGCCGGCATCAAATGGAAACCTGTTGCCGATACCGGCGTGCTCGCGTCCATTGCCGGGGCTATCCCTTCGGATGAAGTGATCGCCCTGCGGGCGGATATGGATGCGCTGCCCATCCGGGAGATGAACAAAGTCGATTATGCGTCGCAGAATCCGGACGTGATGCATGCGTGCGGTCATGATTTCCACACGTCGTCGCTGCTGGGAACGGCGAAGATCCTCAACGCGCTGAAAGATCAATTCAAGGGGACGGTGAAGTTTTTCTTCCAGCCCGCGGAGGAGGTGATTCCCGGGGGGGCCAGTCATATGATACGCGACGGTGTGCTGGAAAATCCGAAGGTGCGGGCGGTCATCGGACAGCATGCCATGCCGCGGATACCTGTAGGAAAGATCGGCATGCGCAAAGGGAAACACATGGCCTCCATGGATTCCCTGTTTATCACCATCACAGGTCGGGGCGGTCACGGCGCCCAGCCTCATTTGAACATCGACCCGGTCCTCATCGCCTCGCACATTATCATAGCCCTGCAGCAGATCGTCAGCAGGAGAGCGCACCCCGGCGACCCGACTGTGCTGTCTATCGGAAAGGTGATTGCGAACGGCGCCATCAATGTGATCCCCGACGAAGTGTACATGGAGGGGACCTTTCGTGCGATGAACGAGCGCTGGCGCGATGAAGCGCACCGTCTCATGAAAGAAATAGCGGAGGGTATCGCAGTGGCTATGGGCGGCAGGTGCGAGTTCAGAATTCAGCGCGGCTATCCGTTTCTCGTCAACGAGGAGAAGCTGACGACGGAAGTCCGGCGCCACGCGGCGGATTATCTCGGAGAAGAGAATGTTCTGGAGGAAGACATCTGGATGGCGGCGGAGGATTTCGCGTACTATTCACAGGTGGCCGATTCATGTTTCTACCTCTGCGGCGTCGGAAACCCGGCGAAAGGAATTCAATCGTCGCTTCACACGCCTACGTTTAATATCGATGAGGATGTGCTTGCCCTCAGCCCCGGGCTGATGGCCTACATCGCGCTGAGGAGGTTGGGGAATTGAAATCAGTTTACAAAGGCGCAATTGACAATTGACAAAAGAACTCCGTCGACGATCGCTCCGGAACCTGAGGGCAGATTTGAACTGGATAAATAGCTTAAAGTTTTCGGGAGCAGGAAATTCTCAGACTCAGGCATTGTCAACTGTCAACTGCCCCTTGTCAACTGAACTTCCGTAGTGAAAAAGTCGCCTTTCGCTTCTGCACGTGCAGTGCTCATTTTTCGGCCGTCCCTCCGGGACTTGGTTTGTCTGTTGCATTTCGTTTCTACCATAAGGCCGTCCTTATCGGACTGAAAAGGAGTGAAGTTTGAAGATTCGGCTCACGGTATCAAACGCCATGGTACTCCTGCTGGTTTGCAGTGACTAAAATGGATTGAATCCCGGATTAACCTTTATGATACAAACTACAAACCCGGGAACATCCAAATCCCTCCGGGTCCTGGCAAATAGCGGACACGTGGTTTCTGAGATCAATTGACAAAGGGCAATTGACAGTTGACAAAAGAACTCCGTCGATGATCGCTCCGGAACCGGAGGGCAGATTTGAACTGGATAAATAGCACAACGTTTTCGCCAGCAGGAAATTTTCAGACTTCGCATTGTCAACTGTCAACTGCCTTTTGTCAACTGAACTTCAGCGGTAGCGGAATATCTTTCACGCTTTCGACGATCATGTCGGCTTTGAAGGGGAACTTGGTGAGGTCTTGCCGCGTGGACACCCCTGAGAGCACGAGTATGGTTTTGTAACCCATTTGGACTCCGCCGCGGATGTCGGTCTCCATGGTGTCGCCGATCACGACGGTCTCGGCGGTCTCGAGGCCGATGAATTTTCTCGCCGACCGCATCATTAGAGGGCCGGGCTTGCCCACGACAAACGCCTTGATTCCCGTGGCCTCCTCGATCATGGCGGTGGTGGCGGCGATGCCGAGGTTGTTCCACCCTTTTTTCTTCGGAGACGGGTCGCGGTTGGTTGTAATGAATTTCGCGCCGGCCAGGATCATGTCCACAGCCCGCTGCACCATCTCCAGCGTGAAATTCCTGCCTTCTCCCAACACGACGAAATCGGGATCGGTTTCTACGAGCGTGAGACCGTTGTCGTGCAAGCTGGTAAGGAGACCGCCTTCGCCCAGCACATAGCACGAACCGTTGGGACGCTGGCTGGCGATGAACTTCCCGGTTGCCATGGCGCTCGTGTAGACGTGTTTTTCCGTCACTTCGATGCCAAGTTTCTTCAGCTTCCGCATCACTTCGGTCGGACTGCGCTGGCTGTTATTGGTCATGAACGTGAACGCAATGTTTTCCCTCAACAGGCGGGCGACGAATTCATCCGCCCCGGGGATCATGGTGTCACCCCCGTAAATGACGCCATCCATGTCGATGAGAAAACCCAGTGCCATAGTGTTGTTGTTTGCCATTAAGATAAGGGAAATTTAAATCAATTGCAGGCCCCGACGGCTTTGGATTTTTCAGCCGCGCGGCCGCGCAGTTGCAATCGATTACAGCAGGCCGCACCGGTGTCCCCGGTTAATCGCGTCAAGGCGCGAACGGATGGTCTCTCCCTAGCCGCCCTCCCGGTGCGCGACGGCCACGAAATACTTTTTCGGACTGTCGCATACATGGCATTTGTATCCTTCCGGAAGATCGCCAAAATCCACTCCGGGAGGAACGTTTGCGGAGGGATCGCCGTATCGCGTGTCATATACCGTCAGGCAGTTGCTGCACTGGTAAAGGGTAATGCTGCCGTTGACGGGCGGTCCGGCCTCCACCGTCTCCGGTTTTTCCTTTTCGGGATTCAGCTGCCGGAAGTACCACTTGCTCAGCTCAATGAGCAATGCCGGGATCATCTCTTTTTTAATGGCCCGGGCGTAGGTGTGATATTCCAGCGTGTTCGGGTTGAAGTCTTTGGCGTAAAGAATGTTGTACAGGTCGGCGGGTATCCCCTCCGTTACGGCATTTTTCTCAATAACGACGGACGTGAAGTACTGCATGGCGCGGTTCGTCCTGACCGTAAACGTCAAACCATGGGTGCTGATGTCCTGCTGGTCCAGCTCGCGGACCAGAAACCTTTTCAGCTCCAGCGCCTCTGCGTCGGTCACCG
>DASVOT010000070.1:0-5120 GCA_036383235.1 Chryseosolibacter sp. | reverse complement strand
ATCGCGGAACAGAATTTCGGTCAGGATGTCCCCTTCCTGCTCAATTGGACTCCATCGGTGGTGACCACTTCCGACGCCGGAACCGGGATCGGATACACCGGCATCCGCATCCGCGGCAGCGATCCGACACGCGTCAACGTGACGATCAACGGAATTCCGTACAACGACAGCGAATCCCTCGGAACCTTTTGGGTAGACATCCCCGACATTGCGTCCTCCGCCCAGAGTATCCAGATCCAGCGCGGCGTTGGAACATCCACCAACGGCGCGGGGGCCTTTGGCGGCACCATCAACGTGCAAACCAATGTCAGGCGCGACGACCCTTATGCAGAAGTCACCAACGCGGTCGGATCATTCAACACGCGCCGCCACTCAATGAGCTTTGGCACCGGTCTTCTCAATGACCATTTCGTTGTCGACGGACGGATTTCTAAAATCTATTCCGACGGCTTCATCGACCGGGCCTCGAGTGACCTGCGGTCCTATTACTTCTCCGCCGGATACTACTCTGACAGGACCCTGTTGAAAGCCATCATTTTCGGAGGAAAGGAAAGGACCTACCAGGCCTGGTACGGAGTGCCCGAATCCCGTCTCAACAATGACGCTGAAGCAATGCTCGTGACAGCCATGAACGAGGGATGGAACGCCGCGCAGACCGACAATCTTCTGACGTCTGACAGCCGCACTTTCAACCCGTATACATACAAAAACCAGGTGGACGATTACCAGCAGGATCACTACCAGTTGCACTTTTCGCACAGGGCCAGCGATGCCGTTACCCTGAACGCCGCGCTGCACTATACTCCCGGCAGGGGCTACTATGAAGAGTATCGCTACGATAACGAGCTGGCGGACTACGGCCTCGACAACATCATCATCGACGATGACGGAAACGCCGCCGACAACGATACCATCACCAGCACGGATCTCATCCGCAGGAGGTGGCTCGATAACGATTTCTATGGATTTACCTGGTCGGTGAATTATGACATCCACAACTGGAATGTGATCGCAGGGGGTGGCTGGAACCGTTATGATGGCGATCACTTCGGCGAGATCCTCTGGACAGAGGCGGGTGCGGTCGCTCATGAATACCGCTACTATTTCAACCGCGCCGATAAACGCGACCTGAATGCCTATGTGAAAGCTAACTATCAGTTCACGGAAAGGCTAAATGGTTTTGCCGACCTGCAGTACCGCAAGATCGGTTATGCGGTTGCCGGAACGGAGAACGAACTTAACGACATCTCTATTGACGCGAATTTTAATTTCTTCAACCCTAAGGCCGGATTAACTTTCGCGGTTACTGATCGCAGCCAGCTTTACGCCAGCTATGCCGTTGCCAACCGCGAACCAGTGCGGGATGATTTTCTGGATTTCAAGGGAAACACGCCGGAACCCGAGCGCCTCAAAAACCTCGAAGTTGGCTACAGGGGAACCCGTGACCGCAGCACGTTCCAGCTGAATTACTATCTCATGAACTACACGAATCAGCTTGTCCTCACCGGCGAAGTGAACGACGTAGGGGCATTCGTCAGGACGAATGCAGGGAAAAGCTACCGCATGGGAATTGAAATGCAGGGGATGGCGAAGATCACGGACCAGCTGATCTGGAATGGCAACGTCACCCTCAGCCGGAACAGGATCCGGGAGTACCGCGAGCTGCTGGAAGATTATGGGGCCGACTTTTCCGGTTATGCGCTGGTGGAGAAGACGTTCAAGGATACCGACATCGCGTTTTCTCCGTCTGTGATAGCAGCCTCTGCCCTTTCCTTTCTTCCTTTCCGGAATGCAGAGATCGCGCTTTTGTCAAAATACGTGGGCAAACAATACCTGGATAATACCTCCGACGACTCCAGGAGCATAGATCCCTACGTGGTCAACGACCTCCGGCTGAGCTATAAATGGCAGCCTTCATTCCTCAGAGAGGTTGATTTCAGCTTCCTGGCAGCGAATATCCTCAATGAAGAATACGAGTCAAACGGATATACCTGGGGCTACCTCGCCGGCCCGACCGAGTACCGGGAGAATTATTACTATCCCCAGGCCGGCAGAAATTTTATGGCGATGATCTCCGTCAAATTCTGACGGTTATCGAATTTCCGGCAGAGACACCATGAACGGCGGCGTCTCTGCCGTATCTTTGCTTCCTGAGGATGCCATGACACAAACGTTCCGCCTGAAAAGATTCGTTGTCTCTTTCGCACGGCTAACCCGCGTGTGGAATCTTATTATCATCGCCCTGGCGCAATATTTTACCGCGGCTTTTCTAATCGACAAGAAAACAATCCTTGATCCCCGGCTGTTCGTCCTTTCCCTCTCCACGATCGCAATCGCCGCTGCCGGTTATGTGATCAACGACTATTACGACATCAAAATCGACCTGATCAACAAACCTCAAAGGGTGGTGATTGGAAAAAGCATCACGCGCCGGTATGCAATCCTGTTCCATACCTTGCTGTCTATGGCCGGCGTCGTACTTGGACTTTTTCTCAGCTGGAAGATCGCAGCGGTTAATTTTGCGTCAGCCAGTGTTCTATGGTGGTATTCCAATAACCTGAAACGCCAGCCCTTCATCGGGAATTTTGTCGTGGCGGTTCTCACCGGTGTCGCCATCTGGCTTGTGGACTCTCTCTACAAGACAGGCAATATCGTGATCATCACCTATGCCCTGTTCGCCTTCTTCATGACCCTGATCCGGGAGATCATCAAGGACATGGAAGACCTGAAGGGCGACCATACTTTCGGGTGCCAGACACTCCCCATCGTTTGGGGTATGCGCAAGACCAAATACCTGATCTACGCAATCCTCACGTTGTTCGCCATTACGGTGATGACACTGAATTTCTACTACGGCAGGCTTCCCCTGCGCTACCTGCTGTTGATCCTCTTCATCCCACTGCTCTGGCTTCTGGTTCGCCTGATCCTGGCCGACACCAAAAAAGATTATACGTGGCTGAGTCGTTTTTGTAAAATCATTCTCCTGCTGGGCATATTCAGCATGGCATTTATTTGATTGACCGGTTTTTTGCCGTTTTTTGCATGCTAATGTTTGAAGTCCATGTCGCAAAAAAAGTTCAGGCTGGCCATCTTTGCTTCCGGGGGCGGCACCAACGCTGAAGAGATCATAAAATATTTCAAGGGTCATGCCTCCGTTGAAGTGGTGCTCCTGATGAGCAATAATCCGGATGCATATGCCCTGCGACGGGCCGAAAATCACGGTATTAAACACCTGGCCTTCAACCGCAAAGACTTTCTCGAAGGGACGATCATTCTCGACACTCTTAAAGAGGCTGGCGTGACGCACCTTGTCCTTGCGGGATTTCTATGGCTTGTTCCCTCCTATCTTCTCCGGGCGTTCCCGGACAGGATCATCAACATCCACCCCGCCTTGCTCCCGAAGTATGGAGGCAAGGGAATGTACGGAACAAAAGTTCATGAAGCTGTGAAGGCCGCCGGCGAGCCGGAGACCGGAATTACCATTCACCTGGTCAACGACCGGTACGACGAAGGCAGGATCCTGTTCCAGGGAAAATGCGACATCGGAAAAAACTATTCGCCCGATGAAATAGCCGCGTGCGTGCATCAGCTTGAATACAAACATTATCCACCCGTCATCGAAAAATGGGTGATGGGAGCCTTGTGAGGCTGTGTGGTAACAACCCGATCGCTCCGGCTCCTCGCTTGCCGGTCGGGGCCTTTCAGCGCACGATAAACTCAAAATCCGGCGCTTTCGGAAATTTGCTGAACACGTCGAAGACTAAGGGTCCCGGAACCATAAGCTTGCGTTTATCGAGATCGATCCAGGCTCCATCGATGGTGATGATGGCGGCCACCGTCCCATCCACCTTCACCAGGTGATGTCTCAGACTCCAGCGGGCAAAGTCCTCGCGGGCGCGCACGACCTCCACATCAATGGTGATCTCATCCTCAAAATGTATCTCCCGTTTAAAAATCGCTTCCTCCCGGAAAAGGACGGGTCCGATTCTAAGCTCTTCCAGTTTCTTCATGGTAAGACCCCCGGCGGCGAGCGCCGCAATACGCATAGCCGCCCCGTAGTCATAGTACACCGAATGCCGGAGGTGGCGGTTGGCGTCGATGTCCGCCCAGCGGATTTGGATCTTTTGCTTAAACATTGGGACTGATAAGGTATAGGGTATACGGATATATGGATCTACGGAAATAGGGATATATGGATATATGGAAATAGGGAGATACGGATATAGGGTATAGGGGCGAAGAGATAGCTAAAGTTAAGAAAAAAGCTTCGTGCCTTTGTGTCTTCGTGGCTAAAAAAGCATTTCTTGGTGCCCCTAGTGTCTTCGTGTCTTTGTGGCTGAAAGAGGTATAAGGGTTGTGTGATGTCGGAGGCGGTAGCCAAAAAAAACTTTGTGCCCCTTAGTGTCTTCGTGTCTTCGTGGCGAAAAATGGATATACGGATATATGGATATACGGAAATAGGGAGATACGGATATAAGGTATACAGGTATAGGGTATAGGGGCGAAGAGATAGCTAAAGTTAAGAAAAAAGCTTCGTGCCTTTGTGTCTTCGTGGCTAAAAAAGCATTTCTTGGTGCCCCTTAGTGTCTTCGTGTCTTCGTGGCGAAAAATGGATATACGGATATACGGATCTAAGGAGGAGGGACTAGTAGAGGTATGAGGTATAAAGGGTCAAGGGGTGTTGACTTCGTTGAAAGAATCGGAGGAGGGGTCAGTCCAGCTCATGGGATATTTTTTGTCCAGGTATTCCAGCGAGTCGGTTGTCAGGTGAAGGGGTCTGAACGTGTCGATCATGACGGCGAGCTCATGCGTTTCTTTCGCGCCGATGCTTTTCTCGACGGTACCCGGATGCGGGCCGTGCGGCAACCCTCCGGGATGAAGCGTAAACGATCCGCGTTCGATGCCACGACGGCTCATGAAATTGCCCTCAGCGTAATATAAAACCTCGTCGCTGTCGATGTTGCTGTGGTTGTACGGCGCCGGTATTGACAGGGGGTGGTAGTCAAACAAGCGGGGCACAAAAGAGCAGATCACAAAATTGTGTCCCTGGAAGGTCTGGTGAACCGGCGGCGGCTGATGAATCCTTCCGGTGACCGGCTCGAAATCATGGATTGAAAATG
>DASVOT010000069.1:0-5036 GCA_036383235.1 Chryseosolibacter sp. | reverse complement strand
ATCCGGGTGGCGACAGCCTTGCCCTGCGCGCTCAACTCTTCCGACCCGAAGATATGGTGAAGCGTGACCATCCAGAGGTGATCCTTCAGGGGGATGAATATTTCCGGGATATCGGTAAAATACTTGGGCGCCTGACTGTTTGTGTGCGGCTCGATCAGCCGCAGTCCCGGGTTGCCGCCGCGCAACGGGCCCGCTATTTCCTGCTGGTATTTGTTGATCGATTGTACCGAATTCCATCCCGGCGACCAGTAGAAGGGTATCATCGACGGAGGCGGAAGCCCCCGGTATCCTTCCATGGTATAGGAAAGAGCGGAATCCGGATCCTCCGGCGGTTTATCCTCACTCACATGCACGTTCGCATGCATGGCCGTCCGTCCGCTGTAGCGGTGGGTTTCCCTGGGAATCTTTTGGCCGGCGATCCGGAACCCGGGTGGAGGGGTGAGCGTGTCAATGCCTTTCAGCATCGGCTCGCTCGCGGCCGCTGCCGTCGAAATGTCCTGGAAATTGCTCCAGCCCTTCATCCTGTCGTGGCCGGCTTCCGACGCTACCTTCAGTAACCAGCGCCAGGGTTCCTGTATGACGGGCGAGCATTCATGCACCTGAAAGAATCGTTGTGCGCGACCTTCGTTGTTGACAAGCGTACCGTCGGATTCGGCGAACGTGCCGGCGGGAATCAGGATATGGGCTTTTTCGGAAGTGGGCGACGGCGTGTGGTCAATGACGATTACATGCTTGCACTTTTCCAGGAACTTATCCACGACCTGGGTATACGCATGCCGGTAGAGGTCATTCTCCATAATGATGACGGTATCGGCGTGGTCGTTGATCACGGCGTTGAAGGCCGAATTCAGCCTGTGACCGCCCATCATGGCAAGCCCCATGGAGTTGCATTCGGGCAACGTGAAGACAAGGCCCGTCTGATCATTCTTCTTGTGCAGTGCCCATGCAACATTTGCCGCGGCTTTCATCACCGTGGCGCAATCACACGACATCCCTGAAATAATGACCGGCCTTTTGGCCGCGGAGAGCGCGGCGGCGATCTCACGGGCGAGCGCCTCCGTCTCCTTGCGGATGTTGGTGACCGCCGGGAGGGAGGGATCGAGCAGGTTGGCCACCGCGTATCCGAGCCGGGCAATGTCGTCCGGGGGACCGTGGAAGGTACCGGTAGCCACTTCGTGAAGTTTCGTTCCCGATACGCTTGCGATAAAAAGAGGTCCTTTTTGCTCCTGGATGATCTCGCGCGCGGCGGCATCATGCCATGGCGGAATGGATGCCTTGCCGATGTCTTCCAGGGGTTTTTGCCGTGCGGCCTGGCGCACTGCCAGCGCCAGCATGGGTGCAGTATTGGTCAGGTCTTCACCAAGAATGAAAACGGCATCCGCTTTCTCGACTTCCCGCATCGAGGGTGTTCGCACCGGCCCCTCTTTCAGTATTTTGATGACCAGCTCGGCAAGGTTGTGCTCGTCTACCGATACGCCGTGGTAAAAATTATCTTCTCCCACCAGCGCCTTCAGGGCGAAGTTGGATTGAAGCGAAGCCCTCGGCGATCCGATGCCGATGACTTTATGCGTCTTGATGATTTGCGAGACCTCCCGGGCGATCTGATCGGCGTCGGCCGGTTGTTTCCGGATTTGGGGTACGCGGATCCGGTCGGGAGCGTTGGTGAACTCATAGCCAAACCTCCCCCGGTCGCAGAGGAAGTAGCCGTTCACGTCGCCATGATAGCGCGACGTAATGGAACGCAATCCGCCGTAGCGTTCGCCCGCAATGGTGTTGCAGCCCAGACTGCAATGCTGGCAAACGGAGGGGGCGGTGGTGAGATCCCACTTGCGCGTATAATGCTGCTTCAGCGTTTTGTCCGTAAAGACACCCGTGGGACAAACCTCGGCGAGGTTACCGCTGAATTCGCTTTCCAGCGGGCCATCTTCATGACGTCCGAAATAGACGTTGTTTTTGGACGCGAACACCTCCAGGTCATGGCCCCCGGCGTAGTCGCCATAGAAACGTACGCAACGGTAGCACTGAATGCACCGGTTCATTTCGTGGTTCAGGAACGGACCCAGGTTCTGATTTACATGTGTGCGCTTCTTGTACTGGAAACGGCGGTAGTCGTGTCCGGTCATGACGGTCATGTCCTGCAGGTGGCAGGAACCTCCTTCATCGCAGACCGCGCAGTCGTGCGGGTGATTGGTCATGAGCCATTCGATCACTCCCGCCCTGAATTCCGTCGCTTCCAGATCCTTGATCGAAATGCGCTGGTTGTCGGTGACCGGTTCCATGCACGACATGACGAGCCTTCCCTTCTTGTCTTCTTCATTCTTAAAGATCTTCACCGCGCACTGACGGCAGGCGCCGACCGATCCCAGCGAAGGGTGCCAGCAAAAGTACGGCAGGTCAAAGCCAAGGGTCAGGCAGGTTTCCAGCAGGTTCTTGCCCGCTTTCACTTCATAAGGCTTGTCATCAATATACAGCGTTGCCATAATCAGTCGATAGTAGTTAAATCATGAGTCTTTCTATTTCCATGGGCACTTGTGATCATGGACATGTTGTTCAAAATCTTTTCTGAAATATTTCATGGCGCTTTGCAGCGGCTCCATGGCGCCGGGCGCCAGGGCGCAGAACGTGTTGCCGGGACCCAGGTATTTCGTATGGAACTCCAGCAGCTCAAGGTCCTTTGCTTTACCGAGGCCTTCGTCGAGGGTAGTCAGTATCTTTGCAACCCAGGGAAGTCCCTCGCGGCAGGGTGTGCACCACCCGCAGGATTCCTGGGCGAAGAACGCCTCCAGGTTTTGAACGAAGCCCACCGGGCAGGTCTTGTCGTCCAGGATGATAAGCGTACCGGTGCCGAGGCGGCTTCCCGCAGCAGCCACATTGGTGTAGTCCATTTTAACGTCCAGGTGCTCCTCCACTAAAAAATCGGTCGAGGCGCCGCCCGGCAAAGCGCCTTTAAATTTTAAACCATCCTGCATGCCTCCCGCGTGCTCTTCGATGAGCTCGCGCATGGTAACCCCGAGAGGCAACTCCCAGGCTCCCGGCTTCTTTACTTTTCCACTTACTCCGTAGATCTTGGTTCCGGCGTCACCGGTGAGGCTAAGCGCGCGAAACCAGTCGGCACCCTTGTTGACGATGTGCGGAATGTTGCAAAGCGTCTCCACATTGTTGACGATGGTGGGTTTGCCGAACAGCCCGCTCACCTGCGGAAACGGCGGCTTTGCACGGGGCGTGGCGCGTTTTCCTTCCAGCGAATTCAGCAGGGCAGTTTCTTCTCCGCACATGTACCTGCCCACGCCGGTATGCAGGTGCATGTCGAGGTCGAAACCCGAGCCCAGGATATTTTTCCCGAGGTAGCCGGCCGCATAGGCTTCATGGATGGCTTCCACAATAGCTTGTGCCGCAGTGTGGTAAGCCCATCGGAGAAAAACATACGATTGATCGGCCTGGATGGCATAGGCCGAAACGATCATGCCCTCAATGAGCTGATGCGGCGTGCTCTCGAGAAGGATGCGGTCTTTAAAAGTTCCAGGCTCCATTTCATCCGCATTCGCAATGAGGTATCGGGGCTTGGGACCGGTCTGAGGAACGAAGCTCCACTTGAGACCCGTGGAAAAACCGGCGCCGCCGCGGCCGCGGAGGTTGGATTCTTTGACCAGATCGATAACGGCCTTGGGAGACATGCCCTTCATCACCTTCTTTACCGCCTCGTATCCCCCGGTTTTTTCATACTCTTTCAGCGATAGGGGTCTGCGGTCTTCCCGTATGTGTTCTGTGAGCGGCTTCTCCATAGGTCTTGCTTTTTCCAAGGGCAGCGTTTGTGTTTTATGAGTATTTTTTCAAGATGTCGTCCAGTTGCTCGATCGTGACGTTTTTATAGAGATCGCGGTCGATCATGAGGGCGGGCGCCGTGTCGCAGGTGCCCAGGCAACAATTTGGCAGCAACGTAAAGCGATCATCGGGCGTGGTCTCACCGTATTTGATTCCGAGCTTTTGCGTGAGATAATTTCTGATGTTGTCGTAGCCCATCACCCAGCAACTGATGCTGTCGCAGAGAAGAATGATGTGCCGGCCCACGGGCTTTCGGAAGAGGAGGTTGTAAAAAGTGGCGACCGAGTCAAGCTCTTCCGGCGACATCTCCATGTACTCGGCCACATCTTTCAGGCTTTCATCAGAGATCCACCGGCGGTGATGCTGAACTACCTTCAGCGCCTCGATGCAGGCCGATTTGCGGACGGGCATTTCGCTGATGGCTTTTTCGATTTCTTTTTTTTCTTCCGTGGTCAACATAACTTATTAAAAATAGACCCTCTTAATTATATAAGGGGTACCTGTTAAACTCCTTGTCACCGATCGATGTCGGCAAGAACATAATCCATCGCTCCCAGAATGCTGAGCAGATCCGCCACCGAATAACCCTGGCTGATATAGGGCATCATTTGCATATGCGGGAACGATGGCGTGCGCACCCGTAGCCGATAGGGTGATGTATGCCCGTCGCTCACCCCGTAGAAACTGTAGGCGCCCTTGGTGCCTTCGATAACACTCATCGCTTCGCCCGGCGGGATCACCGGACCCCAGCTTACGTTGAGAAAGTGGGTGATGAGGGTTTCGATATCCTGCATGGTGTGTTTCTTGATGGGAGGGGTGGTAAGCGGATGATCGGATTTGTAAGGTCCCTCCGGCATATTTTTCAGACACTGGTCGATGATGCGGAGGCTTTGGCGCATTTCAGCCACCCGTACCGCCGCGCGGTCATAGCAGTCGCCGTTGGCCGCGGTGGGGATCTCGAAATTGAAGCGCTCGTATCCGGAGTGAGGCTGCTTTTTCCGGAAATCCCATTCGAGCCCGCAAGCCCGAAGGCCTGGTCCTGTCACGCCCCACTCGATCGCTTCTTCCGTTGTGAAGATGCCGATGCCGACGGTCCGTGCCTTTAAGATGCTGTTGCGCATCACCATGTTGTCGTACTCCTTTAATTTTTTCGGGAAGTAGTCGACGAAACTTTTCACCAGCGTCTCCCATCCCTTGGGAAGGTCCTGGGCGAC
>DASVOT010000068.1:0-4643 GCA_036383235.1 Chryseosolibacter sp. | reverse complement strand
CTTGGAAGGTTTGGTGGCCTTTCTGGCTTTTTTCTTCCGGAACGCTTTGGCGAGAAGTTCGTCCAGCCTGAGGATGACTGCCTCCTTATTGTCAAGCTGCGATCGTTTATCCTGAGCCGACAGCGTCAACACACCTTCGCGCGTCAGGCGCGGGGATAATTTTTCGACGATGATATCTTTTTCGCCTGGTGAGAGTACCCGGGAATTCTTCACATCAAAGTGAAGGGTCACCTTCGAGTTCACTTTATTGACATTCTGGCCGCCGGGTCCGCTGCTCCTCGAAGTCGTGAATTGCAGTTCTGTGCCAAGGAGATCTGCGCTAATTTTCCGGTGCACCGTCATGTGATAAAGTTAATATAAATATACAGTTACCCTGTCGGTGCCGGCGCCTCACTGCTTTCCGTCAGTTTATTCAGCCGTGGCTGCAATATCCAGTAGCCGAGAGGAGAAAACCAGATGAGGAAAAATTCAACGGCATAATCGCTGAACCTTGCCAGCCGACCCAATTCCACGGACCGCATCGTCTGGGCTGCGAAGCGACGGCCCAGCAGTATGCAAATCATCGAGACGACATGAAAGAATATGATAACCCAGATGACATACTCAAGATTAGAGCTGCCCTCCGGGTACCGGAAATAGAACTGGTATGCCATCCAGAGCGTCAGCGAAACAGTATAGAGGATAGGAATGGAAAATATCAATTTAAACGTTCTTACGTTTAAATTGACTTCCTCGGGTAATTTCTTGTGAAGCTGGGTGGAGATCGCCCAGATCCAGCCGAGCACGCCGATGATGAAGAGGGCCATCATCACGGGAAACAGTTTCACCATCAGCGCCGGCCTCGAGATCGTGTAGATATTAATGAGAATGGGAATGCCCCAGGTGATCAGAAATAATTGCCAGTGTCTAAGTCTCAATAAAAATCGCATCTTCCTTTACCGTTGTCATCTTATCGTGGAGAATGCGGGGCATGCCCGCGGGATCTTGATCGCCGCGCGTACGCGGCGCATTACCTTTTGTTTAACCGGGAGCCGGTCCGATCTCCGGTTTATTTTTTTAAACTATTAATTTGCGAAACAAAATACAACGGCCGGCGGGGAATAAATCGATGTTTTTACATGAGCCGGATCGCGGTTCGGAAAGAAATCCATCCCCAAAGATGGGAAGCGGCGACACACATGCCGATAGATCGGCGGCGTCTGATTCGTATTTTTTCAAAGGTTAATTGATAAATTGAGAGAATGAACGGGAAAACCTGCCTCATCACAGGCGCAACTTCAGGGATCGGGTACGGAATTGCCAAAAGCTTGGCAGCCCGGAACTTCACGCTCGTATTGATCGGAAGGAGCCAGGAGAAGGGACAACGACTCGTGAACGAGCTGGAGGGGCTTACCGGCAATTCTTCCCTCGTTTACTATACAATCGACCTATGCTCACAGAAGCAGGTCCGGCGCGCGGCGCAAGAGATCAGTCACAATCATCCCAGGATCGACGTGCTTATTAACAATGCCGCGATATGGACATCACACTGCGAGCTTACCGATGAGCGCATCGAGAAACAGTTTGCTGTCAACCACCTGGCGTATTTCCTTCTTACTCATCTCCTTTACGCGAACGTCGCCCGGTCTTCCGACGGGCGGATCATCAATATAGGTTCCGATTCGCACCGGTACGGAAAGATCCATTTCGACGATCTGAACCTGGAGCAATCCTATCACGGTCTGAAGGCATACGGCCAGTCGAAACTGGCAAACCTGCTGTTCACGTACGAGTTGCACCGTCTTAAAAAGGAAGACCATGTTTCCGTTTATTGCGTTCAGCCGGGGTTGGTGAACACAGACATCGGCGTGAAGCACACCAGTCCGTTTCACGCATTGATGTGGAGACTAAGACGATTGGGAGGGCAGTCTCCAGAAAAGGCGGCGGAGACCGCCATCTACCTGGCTACTGCCTCAGAGGCGGCGCGCAAGAGCGGATTCTATTGGGACAATTGCCGGCCAAAGCCATCTTCCGCCCGCAGCCACGATCGCGCCATCGCGTCGCGGCTCTGGAAGGTGAGCGAGCAACTCTGCGGCATCGACCGCTATTTCAAGTGACTTTATAAACTCTGAAAAGCCTTTCGAGAATATTCATTTTCATGTCAACCGGAAGGAACGATCCCAGCTTAAAGAAGAGTTTGTTCAGAAAACCCGGGACGATCACCGGCGTTCCGCGCAGCATTCCCGCCACTGCCATACGCGCGACTTCTTCCGGATGCATCATCAGCAGCTTCGAGCGCTCCCCGTGAGCATTCATGCGGCCGAGACCTTCCGGGTTGGTCAGCACCGGTCCCGGACAAAGCACACTCACTTTTATGCCAGAGAATTTTACTTCCTGGGCGATCGCAAGCGAAAAAGCGTAGACGAAATTTTTAGTACCCGTATAGACGGCCTTGTAGGGTAAGGGCAACCGCGCTTCGAGGCTGCTGAGGTTCAGGATACAGGCGTCCTTGTGTTTCCCCAGGTCGGCGAGAAAATGGTAGGTCATCTCCACCATCACCTTGTTGTTCAGCAGCATCATGTGGTGAATATCATCCAGGCCCATGCTGGTAAAAGTTCCGCCTTTGCCGACGCCGACGTTATTAATGAGAACATTGACCTCGAAACCATTTTCCTCCACCCAGCGGTGTACCCTGGCGACAGCGCCTTCGGCGGTGAGGTCCAGTGCAAGGCAATGGCTGTCGACGTTTTTTGTTGCAGCGATATCGCGGCACACTTCTTCGAGGCAGGGCGAATCGTTCGAGACGAGGAGCACATTCATGTTTCTGGAGGCGCATTCGTACGACAGCGCCTTCCCGATCCCCTTGCATGCTCCCGTGATAAGCGTATACTTCATAGTGATTTGACCGATGACCGCCCCGGTGCGGAAGAGCTACCGTTTGTCGCTTTCCTTTGCGGCCATCAGGTAGATCAGCGACGCGGTTCCATCCATGGTCGGCTCGTTGGTGACGTAATCGCCGTAGTCGTCATGATAGACGACGTGATTGCTTTGAAACTCCGCGTACTCATCCCCGTGCACGACGGAGACACCGCGCTGTTGCCGGTAAATACTTCCATACACCGGCCCGTCGACAAGGCCTCCAAGGGTCTGAAAGCCGTGTAATACATTCAGCGACGAATGGGGATCGTCGGGGAAGTCGGCGGTTTCGGGATATCCCACGATCATGCTGGTACCCCAGGGGTTGCATCCGAGGAGAAAGTCGAACATAGCCTGTTCAAGTTCGGCATACGTATCATCTCCCGTGAGCTGGCGGTACCAGTAACACTGGATGGCAAACGAAGTCTGCAGGTTATTGCTGCACCAGATGTACGGCACGCCCCTGAAGAATGCATTCCTGGCGGCCTTGCGCCATACCATCTCAATGCCGTCGCGGTAATAACCGGTAACTTCCCTGCGCATACCTCCTTGGGCCGCCCGGGCCAGCTCGTAGTGACCGACATTGATGAACGGATACCACTGGTAATGGCTGGCCGTATCCGACTTCAGCCATGGCGTTTGTTTCTCCTGTTGGGCGTAGGCGAAAGCAGAGGCAAGCATTTTTTGATCCTTGGTGAGGTCGTAAAGTTTAGCCGCCGCAAGTTCCATGTCGTCCACCCAGTTGTCCTCCTCGTAAAAATAAGGAGCCATGATGCAGGCGGTCTGCGTGTTGCCCGGTTTCTTCAAAGCGAACTGGTAAGCGGAAAGCGCGCGCGACCTCAGCTTGCCGGCGTACGCGGGATCTGTTTTCTGAAACATCAGGTACCCGAGCGAAAAAGCAGATGAAAATTTTCCGGCGGTGGACGAAGTGCCCTTCGTCCTGTTTTTGTATTTGCCCAGACCTTGCGGCTCACCGGTCACGAAATAGATGGGGCGTTCCTGTCCTTTGCCATAATCCGCCTTGTCATTGACCGGCAGCCGGAAGCCGATGTGATCGCGGTCGTCGGCGAGCTGGTTGAAGAGCCAGTCTTCGCGCGGATGCATTTTCAGAAGCCAGTCCAGGCCCCACCGCGCCTCGTCGAAAACATCGGCAACCTGGTTCTTGCCGTCCAGGCCATTCGCAAGGTGTTCATCCGAAAATACGCCGGGGAAATCGCGCCAGGCGGCCAGGAGGTGGTAGGTGGCATTTGCCGATGTCATTGAATACTGGAGGTAGTCGGTGGCGTCATGCCATCCTCCGTTCACGTCGAGGTGAGTGCTGTCCGGCATGGGGCCGTACATGGTGTAGCCGTCTTTTGTGTGACACGAGTCTTTCAGGAACGGATTGTAACCGCTGCGCTGCTGTCGCATATATTTAAGGAGGAAATCGGAGGCGCCCTTGTAGACATCGCGGGCGATCCGGAATTGCGGAGAGACCGCCTCGCCTGCCCGTAATGTGTATGTTCCCGGTCTTTTGAAGGAAGTGAAGTTCAGCCGATAGGTCTGCTTAAACGGTCCGTATTCGCCGTAAGCTTTACCCGCCTCATTCTCGTATACGACGTTCCCGGTCTGCGCATCGACAAGCTGAAACCGGGCGACCGAAATATCTTCTTTGGAGCCCCACACGGCGACCTTGATCCCATCTGGCTTGTATCCAGCCAGGTTAATGCGTATCCAGGATTTTGTCGGCGACTGAAAGCTCAGGAACG
>DASVOT010000067.1:0-2468 GCA_036383235.1 Chryseosolibacter sp. | reverse complement strand
CTAAAAAAGACTTTCAATGGTCAACCGGACGACAGCGAACGGAACGACGGAAGAAGGAGGGTCCAACAATTTATGTGGTGGTACGTTAACAATGTTTGTTGGATGAAGCGCGTTTTGCGTGTATGCGTATGAGGTTTGCGTCATATTGGTTAATTTCCGTTTGTCTGTTAGCATGCGGGCAAAGAAGAACCACCGGGAATTCAAATATTTTTTCTCCGCCGAAGCCACTGGCGCAGCTTACCGACAAGAATTTGCCCGAGGTCTCCGGCCTGGCATCCAGCGCCGCGAATCCCGGCCTCTTGTGGGCGCACAATGACAGCGGCAACCCCGCCATCGTGTACCTGGTGGATGAACATCTGAAAGTAAGGCTCTCCTGCAGGTTGAAGGGAGCGAAAAACCGCGACTGGGAGGATATTGCGGTAGGGCCCGGGCCGGAGGAGGGCACAAGCTATCTATATGTCGCCGACATCGGCGACAACAGCGCACACCACGGCTTGAAGTATATATACCGTTTTAAGGAGCCGGTTCTGTCGAAAAAAAGACAGATTACCATCACCGGGTTTGATACGATTGTTTTCAGGCTGGAAGACGGCAAGAAAGATACGGAGGCCATCATGGTTGATCCCGCCTCGCGCGATATTTACATCATCTCCAAACGCGAAGAGCCGGTCCATATGTATCGGCTGTCGTACCCGTATCCAGTGACGGACACGTTAACGGCGAAGAAAGTCATTTCGCTTCCCCTTACGCAGATCGTCTCGGCCGGCATTTCTGCCGACGGTACTCAGATCCTTATGAAGAATTACGACCATGTTTACTACTGGAAAACCAGAGGCAAGCCGGTCGTTGAAGCGCTGCGGCAAAAGCCCGAGGTGCTCGAGTACACCGAAGAGCCTCAGGGTGAAGCGATCGCTTTCAACCGGGATGGTACCGGTTTCTACACCCTGAGCGAGAAGCTGATGGGAGAAAGGATCTATCTCTACTTCTACGAAAAACGTTGAACCGCGGCGTCAGCGCCTGATCCCGTTTATCCATTAAAAGGACCGACCACGCCACCTTCCGCTTTTCATGTAGGCGTAAGCCATTGAGAACATGGACGACCAGTACACCCATTCAGAGGCCCAACCCCAGGTCAATGGCATGTGGAAATACTCCAGCACAAAATAAACGTAGATGACGTATAGCGTAAGCGTTATTACCTCAATCCACAGGTTCACCGTGGTGTTACCCGTTCCGGTGACTGCGTTTAGCCAGATGGGGCCGAACGACATCATCAAGAGCGCAACGGATACAACGCGGACGACAGGAATTCCTTCACGGATGAAATCACCGCTCTGCCCATAGAAGGAAAGAAACCATTCCGGCCAGACATTCAGCAAAAGGAACAACACGATCGAAACCGAGAAACTGATCTTGATGATCCTGGACACCAGGGCCATCACCTCATGTTCCCTGCCCTGGCCGATGATGTTGCTCACCATCGTATTCGTTGCCGAGGCAAAGGACCAGGAAAATATTCCGAATAAGCCGAAGAGATTGCGCATCGTGTTGGAGATCGCCAGCGACCTCTCCCCGTGATGTTCAATGAGGATGTAGAAATATTCCCACGTGATGATGCTGATCGCATATTGCGCGATAAGGGGTGTGGATTTGGACAGGATCAGTTTGGCAAGGGCTTTGTCCCAACGAATGTCTTCAAAAAAGGCAAACGGGCGGTGTAGTCCCTTCAGCCGGATAACCGCATAGATGACCACCAGCCCGGTCCCTTCCGCGACGATGGAAGCATAGGCCGCGCCATTGAATCCCAGCTCCGGCAGTCCGAGCTTTCCGTAGATAAATCCGTAATCGAGGATGATGTTGGTCACGGCCTCGGCAGCAGTGCCCCACCCGAGAAACCGCGCCTGGTTTGTACCTACGAGCAGCGCGTTGCGCATGACATACAGATAGAGAAGCGGTAAACCCCAGATGCGTATCCGGAGGAAACCGATCGCCTCCTCTGCGATGCCGGGTTCATGGATGGCGCTGCGCAAAATGGAGGGGGCGATGAAGTATGTGATGATAATGCCAAATGCGGAGATGCCCAGCGCGATCCAGATGCCGTGAAAGGAAATCCTTCCGATCTCTTTTGGCAAATTCTGGCCAGCGCGCCGGGAGATGAGCGCCTGCAGTCCGTTGTTTAACCCGTTGCCGATCACGGCAAAGATGAGATAATAAACGCCAGTGATGCCGGCCACTGCGAGTTCCTGCTCGCCTAGACCTCCCAGAAAAATGTTATTGGTGATAAAATTGATCTGCGGCACCAGCATCGCCAGCGATATCGGTAACGCCAGGCGCAGGATCGATCGGTATCCGGTGGAAAGCTTTAAGTCCATTGAAAAGCAAAGCTGGCGACGAGGGTATGGGTATGGGGTAAAGAAAAGATCTAAAGGACAAAGACGGTGATCCTTTTTTTAAGACGTTCAACGTAA
>DASVOT010000066.1:0-12274 GCA_036383235.1 Chryseosolibacter sp. | reverse complement strand
GAAGGGATTTGCGTACGAAGGAATGCTTTACCGCGCGGTTGCCGAAGGGATCGGCGACGCCGGCACGGAGAAACTCAGGGATCCCCAGTCAGTTGTGTTTGCAGGCTTCAATGCCCTTACCGGGGCGGAAGAGAAGATTATTTCTTTTTTCGCCGCTCGCCATGCGGCAAGAATTTACTGGGATGTCGACGGATACTATGTGAACAATGTCATCCAGGAGGCAGGCACTTTCATTCGCCAATACCAGGAAGACCCTGTGCTGGGAAAGACCTTTGCCCGCGACATTCCCTCTTATTTCCAGGAAAAGATCCGCTCTCAAAATGAAGTGCAGCTTTTCGGCGCTGCCCAGCCGTTGGGCCAGGCCAAGCTGATGGCCCAGGTGTTGAAAGAGCAGACGGGCAGGGGCCTTAATCCTGAAGAAACGGTAGTGGTGCTCGCGGATGAAAAGTTGCTGATGCCAGTACTGCACGGTATCTCCGGCACGGTGGAGAAACTGAATGTCACCATGGGGTTTCCCCTGACAGCCACTCCGTTTTTCAATTTTATCGAGTTGCTGATCGACCTTCAGATCACCCGGCGCGACGGGCACTTTAACCATCGGCAGGTATTGGGTTTGCTGGGTCATCCGTATGTGGTGGCCGCCGACCCTGTCTCGGCGAGCGCCAAGCGCAAGGACATCCTGAAATACAACTGGGTGCATATCCCCAAAAGTTACCTGGCCACGGAAGTGCCGTTGCACCGCATCATTTTCCGGGAGGTTTTGCCCTCCGGCGCGTCCGTCGCCGTTGCCCTGGTACAGTATCTGCAGTCCGTTATCCAGGAAGTGGGAGCGCTGTCCGCCGTCGGCGATTTTGATAAAGAGTACGCCTTTCATTTCCTGAAATTCTTTAACGTGCTGGAGTCGGTGCTTATTGATCGCCGGGATGCCGTGCACGAAACACCTTCCGGCAGTGGCCGTCCGGATGTTCAGGGAATAAAATCGTTTCTTCGCTTATTCCGTCAGTTGGTCCGCCTCCAGAAAATTCCTTTTTCAGGCGAGCCCCTGAAAGGTTTGCAGGTGATGGGTGTGCTGGAAACGCGCAACCTGGATTTCAGAAACGTCTTCGTCCTCTCGTTGAATGAAGGTGCTTTCCCCGCGGCGGGAAATGCGGGATCGTATATTCCGCACAACATCAGGAAAGCGTACGGGCTGCCGACCCGCACGCACCAGGATGCGATGTACTCCTATCTTTTCTATCGGATCCTTCAGCGCGCCGAAAACATATTCCTGTTTTACAATTCGGAGACGGATGTACTGGGCCAGGGCGAGATGAGCCGCTATCTTCAGCAACTGCTGTTTGAATCGGGACTCAACATACGAAAACGCATACTGCACAACCCGGTTCAACCGGGCGCCATAACCCCGGTCACCGTACAAAAAAACGCGGAGGTCATGAAGCACCTGCTGAAGCTCAACGAGGGCAATGCGTATTTTAAAGGTATCTCCCCGTCAGCGTTAAACAGTTACATCGAGTGCCGTCTCCAGTTCTACCTGCGTCACATTGCAAAGATCAGGGAACCGAATGAAGTGGAGGAGGAGCTGGATGCGCGTGTTTTGGGAAATTTTCTCCATAAAGTGATGGAGAATTTTTACAAGAACCTTGCGGCTGCGAAAGGCACTTCAGTGGTGGAAAAAAGTGATTTTAATGATGCCGCTGAAATCATCGACAGGCTGATTGACCGGGTTTTTATCGACTCGTACAGGCTCGACCCGGCCAGAAAAGTTGAGTATGGAGGACAGCGCCTGGTGGTGCGCGAAATTGTAAGGCGCTTCGCCAGCCGCATTGTGCAGATGGATGAAGCGTATGCGCCCTTTACCATTGAAGCACTCGAACACGAGGGACTCACCCACGCCGTGAAGATCGACCTCTTTCCATACGAGGCGATTCTCGGCGGCAAGATCGACAGGGTAGACAGCAAAGACGATCGACTGCGGATCATCGACTACAAAACAGGAAAAGACGAGCTTGAATTTCAAAGCATTTCGTCGCTGTTCTCCAGAGACGGAAAACGGAACAAGGCCGCGTTCCAGACTTTGCTGTATGCCCTCATGTACGTGAAATCCGGGCGGAGAAACGGAACGCAGGGAGCGACTCATTCAAAAGACTCTCCCGCGCGGAAAGTGGTGCCCGGACTTATCAACCGGATGAATCTTTTCGATGACGACTTCGAATTCGGGCTAAAGGTAGACCGGACTCCCGTCGACGATGTGAGGAGCATGTTCCCTGAGTTTGAAGAAAATCTGAAAGCGCTTTTCGAGGAATTATACGATCCGAAGCAAGTTTTTGATCAGACCACCAACACCGAAAACTGCAAGCTCTGCCCATATCGCCAGATTTGTTACAGGTGAGCACGCGAATTAGCGTTGATTTTTTTCAGCGATTCACTTCTGGTATTTCTTAAAAGTTTCGACCGGCACCCTTGCCTCATTGAGGAGTATACGTTATTTTGTTTCATCAAACTCCATTTCCGGACGTCAATGACGATTGACTGCAGACAGTGGTCACCGATTTTTTTATCAGGAATAAACCAATCCACATTTTGTTATGCATACAAGGCATCCTCTCATTATTATTTTATGTTTCCTGTGCTGTCAGGCCGTTGCTCAGGAACGTTTTGCGAAGGGTTTTCTAGTGACGAATGAAGGCGACACCCTTAGGGGATTGATCGAATTGAGGGAAACGGATTATAATCCATCGGAGATCACTTTTAAAAGTTCCCAGGACAGCCAGGCGACCGTCTATACGGTTTCAGAAGTCAGAAGCTTTTCCGTGGTGGGAATTTCCGCCTGGGAACGATACACGCTACCGATCAATATGGACCCGATCCACCTTAAGGAAGTGGAGGGGTACAGCGCGCCGCCGGCTGTGCGTAAGACCGTCTTCCTTAAGATTTTACAGAAGGGAAAGAACGCGGTTCTCTTTTCTTATCGCGATGAGCTGAAGATCCGTTTTTACGTGGTCCACAGCGAATCCCGTGAGCCACAAGAGCTTGTCTATAAATTCATCCGGGTAGGAGGAAAGTTTGCGGAGATCTATGCGTTCAGGGACCTGCTTACTTTCATTGCGGAGCGGTCGGGGGTCATGACGGAGGACCTCCGGTCTCAGATCAAGCGCGCCCGATACAGTGAGCCGCAGCTTTTGGCGGTCGTAAGCAGAATGAATGGCGTTGAACCGGAAAAGATCAGAATCCAAAACAAGGTGGGTACGGGTTTCAGGGTCGGAGCCGGCGTAAACATCTCGCGGCTTCATTATTACGGCAAAGAGGAGTTTGCTGTCAATGCAAGAAGTTCACCGTCATCCGCGTACTGGTTCTCGGTTGGCTACGACCTCGCCGCACATCCAATGATTGGTGCGCTGGTGTTCAGAACGGACGTCGCCTTCACTTATGCGGAATTTGCCACTGTATCTCATGACTATCGTTATACCAGCGATTTGGATTTCGCTTACTCCTTCAAACAACGTACGGGCAGCCTTGGATTTTACGTCTTGTATAATATATATAATCGTCAGACTTTTAAGTTTTTTGTCAGCCCAGGTCTGCGACTGAACGTTTCTGTCTACGATTACACCTACGAGATGCGCCGGACATCCGTCGGGACTGTGGAAATATTTTCAAATAACGATGCTGAGCCAAAAAGAAATTGGGTCTCTGTCCCTCTAAAAATTGGTATCGTCGTTCAGAAATTCGAATTAGGCGTTGCCTATTCTCCGACTTCTGTCCTTAACAACGGCGACTTTATTTACAAGTATGGTATCAATTCGATCCAGGGGGGCGCAATTTATCATTTTTAAAATGCAGACAGGATCGAACGAAGGGGATGTGTTCATCCGTTCCGAAGATCTTTCACCAGATCTTCAAGCGCTCGTTCCTCCAGGACGATCCTTACGTGCTCCTGTTCACGCTCCTCCCACTTGATGAGCCTGATGTATCCATCGGCGATCTCGAGCCCGGTGATGTCTCCGTCGGCAAAGCAACAGCAGCCCGAATTGAAGTAGGAGGGTCTCATGTGCAAATAATCCTCCGGGATTTGCGTGTCGTCAATGCTACGCCATTTCATTTCATCTTCGATGGCTTGCGCCCATTCGGGATTCTGCTCATACAGCGCCCGGCGGTGTTGCCATTGTAACCGCTCGAAGTGTGTGAGCGACCCGAATACGGGCTGGTGGGTATGTCCGGTTATGAGAACCAGATCTTTTTGCTGCGAAGACCATTGATACATCATCCGGTTATGGGCTGTTTTTAACTGATGGTCATAGGCAGGCGTGTTCGGATTGATCCGAAGGAAAGCCTGCAGCGGAGCCCAGACCTTCGCCACAAAGAATTTGCTGAACCAGTTGCCATCGCTCTGCAGGTCTCCCTGGTGCCCGTGTGTGCAAAGAATGGTTAGCGTCTGGCTCCCGACGGTGGTTGTCAGAAGGATGCCCTGCAGAACCGGTACCTGCGCACCGTACATCCGGTACACGTAGGCCGGCGCGAGTGGATCGATCTGCCAGTCGAGGTCGTGGTTGCCGAAAATTTTTGTGAAAGCATTCCGCCTGATGAACAGTTTCTCCGCTTCGATAGAGTCCGTGTTGTTCCTGATCACCTGCAGCAGGGTGTTCTCCCACAGCTCTTCGCAGTCGCCCAGGCTGATAAAATGAAATCCTTGTTCATCGTACGACCGCAGCGCGGCAACATAGTTCTTTTCAGCGCGCATGAAGTCATCCGCGCCGTTTTTCCTTCCCTTATGCTGATCTGAAAATATTATGAAGCGGTTGACGTTACTGTTAAACGGTATGACAAAACCGTTCTTGCCCGGTTCCGTTTCCATGGTTTTTTTTAATTTCGACAACGCGGAAAAAACCCGCCGTTGATCGGGTGCAGACGAGTATCTGTTAACCAGCCATAAGATCGGTTTATAGAGTAGATATCGGATTAGTGAACGCATATAAAGGTTTGTAAAAATATGTCGATCGGGCGGAAAACATCAATACCTTGCAATCTTTCGCGCCGTTCAGCCGCGATGAAGAATCTGGTCCTTCTCTTTTCGGGAATCCTGGTCATTGCCTGTAACGGCCTGAGATCGATGAAAACGGTTTTTGACCCCGTTTCGCCCTATGATGAGTATGCGGAATCGCTGAAAAAGGCGGGATTGTCAAACGCATCCATGGCAAAAGAATGGTTCGCCGCCGGCCAGCGGGTTTTTAACGACTCCGTATCGGTGCCAATGCCTTTTTCGGAATCCGGTTACTTTACCGCCTCTGCGGCCGAGGCGCGCAGCTACCGGTTTAAAGCGCAGGAAGGTCAGTTGCTAACGGTGCGCGGTGTGCTCAAGTCAAAGCGCGATGCAAAGATATTTCTCGACGTTTTCATCCGCGATGGACAGGAATGGGAAAGGCTGGCCAGTGCCGACTCCACTTCTGTCATCGCGCACGAGTTCACAAGCGATGAGGAATGTGTCGTACGGTTGCAGCCTGAGTTGCTGGTGAACGGGTATTATACGATCAGCATTTCGCTTACGCCCGTTCTCATCAATCCCGTGTATGGGGCTACGAACCGGTCCATTGGAAGCTTCTACGGCGCGCCGCGCGACGAAGGAAAGCGCCTGCATGAGGGGGTGGATATTTTCGCAAAACGGGGCACGGCGGTGCTCGCGCCTGCTGATGGGTATATCACCCGCGTCGGCGTCAGTAAGCTCGGCGGCAAAGTTGTATGGATGAGAGACAGCAGAAGGGATCACTCGTATTACTTCGCCCATCTGGATTCGCAGATGGTGAAACCCGGCATGCGGGTTTTCAAGGGTTATGTTCTGGGCCTTGTGGGAAATACCGGGAATGCCCGGAACACTGCCTCACACCTTCATTTCGGCATTTACCGGTATGGAAGCAAGGACCCATTGGGTTTTATCCGCGCCTTTGATACGATAGACACTCCGTTGCAAGTAGACACCGCATTCCACAGACAGGCCTTGAAGGTTCGAAGGGCCGAGATACGGCTGATGGCGGGTCCATCCGGCCGGTCCATGGTCAAGGCGTCGCTCCTCAAAGACACGTATGTCACGGTGATCGGCGAGAGCCACGGCTGGTACAGAATCGCGTTGCCGGACGACCGGCAGGGTTATGTGATGAAAAAAAATCTGATTGCGCTCCGCGGAGGCAATGTCATCAGGCTTGACTCAACGAGGGTGCTCTTGTCCGAAATCCGGTTGGACGCCATCCCGATCACAACGCTTCGCGCCAACAGCTCCGTGGAAGTCCTCGCCCGCTTCGACAATTTCGAGTTTGTCCGAACCGAAAAAGGAAAGGCTGGCTGGCTCTACAATTGATTGTCCGGTCGTATCCCTCTTTCCAGTCGCCCGGAGGCACGATTTTTTGACTTTATCCCCGTGCACGCCAATGGGCATGTTTTCCCGTCGCTGCCGCACCGGCAGGAGTACCGGCGGCGACGATGGAACCGCGGAATGACCCTGTTCGGATTGAAGGAAGGCTAAACAACATGTTATGGTAAACGATTTGGTAGTTACGAGAAGCGTGGTGCTGAATGCCACACCGGAGCGGGTATGGGAGGCGCTGACCCATCCCGGCATGACAAAAGAATATCTTTACAATTGCGAGGTCATGAGTGACTGGCAAAAAGGGGGGGAAGTGCGGTGGAAGGGAGATTACCGCGGCAGGCCTGTAGATGAGCATGGAAAGATCCTGGAGCTGGTAAAGGGAAGGCTGATCAAATACTCCGGATTTGACCGGCTTGTGGAGGGTGACGTGTCCAGGGAAGGTACAGTGTATATTACCCATGAGCTGATCCCTGTCGGCGCGTCCCGCACAAAACTTCTGACCACGATTGAACACTTCGAAGGCGATGCAGCGCGGGCGGAGATCGCCGCGCAGCAATGGGACTTTGAGATCATGCCGAAATTGCAGTCGCTTGTCGAAACAACGCTATAGCTGGCGGGCTATTGTTCGTCAATGAACCGCTGCCACTGCTTCTTTTTTCATCAGCATCTTGATGCCCCTTAATGGAATCAGTACCCAGCCGGGGCGGTTGTTGAGTTCGTAGTTTAGTTCATAGAGTGCTTTTTCCAGGAGGAACGTCGTCAGCAGGATCTCCAGGTCATCTTTATTTTTCGGGATAAAAGCGCTACCCTCCACAGTATCGAGGTACGCTTTCATGAAGAATCCGCTCATGTAGTGATACCATTGTTCCACAAAGGGAACAAGCTTGTTGAAATCCTCCTGCCGGATGTGGCGGTCGAGCGCCAGGCTTCCGTATGCCGCATAATGGAATGACCTGATCATCCCGGCCACATCTCTTATTGGTGACCGCTTGAGCCTCCGGTCACTGTATGTTCTCGCCGGTTCCCCTTCGAAATCGGTGATCACGAAGTCTTTGCCGGTGAAGATCACTTGTCCGAGGTGGTAATCGCCATGGATGCGGATCTTGGTGACATCAATTTTTCTTTTGTATATCCGCTTCAGTACCTGGAGGATATCCTCTTTCATGCTCAGTACTTCCTCTGCTTCCTTTCGTACATTCTCATCGAGCTTTTGCAGGTTTTTCGCCTGATTGACGAACGTGCCACGCACCAGCGACTGCAATCCTGAGTACAAGGACCGCTGGTAATGCAGCGAATAGGGCTCGGGCCTGAACTCCGGGAAAGCCGCACCGGAAGCAAGGGCCTTATGCATTTCGCCGGTGCGAATGCCCAATAAGGTTGCCTGTTCGGCGGTAGAAGCTTCGATCCGCTCCTTAATTTCGTGCGGAATCATATCGTAGGGCACCGGGTCGATGAGGCTTCCGATTTTCTCCTCGCCCGGAAACGCGCTGCCGCCGGCCAGGATCGATTCATTGTGGTCGTTCAGACGCCCGAGCATGGTCACCCACGCGTCGCCGCTGCTTTCTATCATCTCCTGCATCATTCCCACGACGAGCGTTTCTTTCGGGAATTTCCATTCGATCGCCCCGATATAGGCGGGGATATTTTTAAAGCGGGTATGTTCGGTAAGGAAGCGCGTGATTTCCAGGTCAGGGTTGATGCCCAGATCGACTTTGCGAAACATCTTAAGGAAAAAGCGGTTGCCATAGGTGACGGAGGTATTGCTTTGCTCCGCGGAAAGGACTTTAGGCTTCATATTTTCTTTTGCCTTCAGATGGTTTTTCAGCGCTTCATTGGCCGAGAAGAGCAGACGACTGTCTCTAAGAGAGATCTGTTGGTTCTCCGACATCAGGTTGATCAACGCCTCCTGGAAAGGCGCTCCGAACAGCGCGTCATAAAGCACGCCATCCGCGCCGTTGACGTTCATCCTGGATATGATCGCCTTGGGACACGACTCCTGGAGCTTCAGGGCGAACGTACCTTGCGCAAAGGCTACGGGCAGCTGGTAAACGTCCGGCAATCCGCTTTGATAGGTTACCTCGACGAGAAAAAGTATGGTGCTGTATTCGGCCATGGGGATGACAGCGTGCTGAATGATCCGCATGTTCTCGATGACGCGTCCCTTTCCGCCGAACCACCGGAGTTGCATCATGTAGGCCGGAAAAATTCTTGCCTCCAGCTTTGCCCGGATCTCACCGCTCAGAATATCTTCCCATGACATCATTTTCAGCAGGGTGAGGATTTTCTTCTCCGAGAGCAGCGATTGGCTTTGTTCCATAATAAACCACTGGCAGTCGTATCCGCCCATGGTGATGAAATAGGGAGTGTCACCCTTGACAACCGGGAACCGGTTTTTGCTGAATACTTCCACGGGATTATATCCGCTGAAAGCGCCGAGATCGAGTTCCACCGGCTGCGTATAGCGCGAGAGGTTGACAACGACCAGCATCGTCTGCTCTTCGTAGGTGCGGGTAAACGCCAGGATCTTTGGGTTCTCCGATGAAATAAATTTCATGTCGCCGCGGCTAAAGGCTTTGAACTGTTTTCGTTTGTTGATCAGCCGCTTCATCCACCACAGAAGCGACGAGGTGTTCCAGCTCTGGATCTCGACGTTCACGGCTTCATAGTGATATTCCGGGTCCAGAATAACGGGAAGGTAAAGTTTTTGCGGGTTTGCTTCCGAAAAACCGGCGTTGCGGTCTGCAGACCACTGCATCGGGGTGCGTACGCCATCGCGGTCGCCCAGATAAAAATTATCACCCATCCCGATCTCGTCGCCGTAGTAGAGCACGGGCGTGCCGGGGAGCGAAAACAACAGATAGTTCAGCAGCTCGATTTTTTTTCTGTTGTTGCCCATCAGGGGCGCCAGGCGGTGGCGGATGCCGAGGTTGATGCGAGCCTTGGGGTCCTTGACGTAAACCTTGTACATGTAGTCGCGCTCCTCGTCGGTCACCATTTCGAGCGTCAGTTCGTCGTGATTTCGCAGAAAGATTGCCCACTGGCAGTTGGAAGGAATGGATGGCGTCTGTTCGAAGATGTCGGTGATCGGATATCGGTCTTCGGTCTGCAACGCCATGAACATCCGCGGCATAACGGGAAAATGATAATTCATATGGCATTCGTCGCCCTCGCCGAAATAGGAGGCGGAATCCTCGGGCCACATGTTGGCCTCCGCCAGCAGTAGTGTCCCGGGAAAATGCCGGTCAACGTGACGACGTAATTTTTTGAGGAATGCGTGTGTCTCGGGGAGGTTTTCCCCATTTGTGCCTTCACGCTCAAAAAGATAGGGGACGGCGTCCAGGCGGAATCCATCCACACCCATCCTGCACCAGAAGTCGATGATCCTGAATACCTCCTCCTGGACCTCAATATTGTCGTAGTTCAGGTCCGGTTGGTGGTTGAAAAACCGGTGCCAGTAGTATTGCTGCGCTTCCGTATCCCATGTCCAGTTTGAATTTTCAAAGTCCTGGAAAATGATGCGCACGTCCTTGTATTGCGTGGGATCATCCGTCCATACGTAGAAGTCTCGTTCCGGCGAGCCCTTTGGCGCCCGGCGCGCCCGTTGGAACCAGGGATGCTGGTCCGACGTATGATTGATGACCAGCTCGGTGATTACCCTGAGATTCCTGCGATGCGCCTGGGCCAGGAGTTCCTGAAATTCCGAAATATCTCCATACGCAGGATTAATGGAATAATAATCGGCAATATCGTAGCCATCATCCTTAAGTGGCGAAGGATAAAAAGGCAGCAGCCATATGGCGGTAATACCGAGGTCCTGAAGGTAGTCCAGCTTTTGCAGCAACCCGGTGAAATCACCGATTCCATCGCCGTTGGCATCCCTGAAAGCTTTGATGTGTACTTCGTATATCACCGCATCCTTATACCAGTGCAGCTTGTCGTCTAACATAGGTACTTCTTCCATCATGCTCATTTATAGTCCATCCAATCCACCCGGCAGGGCCGGCGGGTGGATAAGCTTTCCACCATCGTGAAGACTTCCGAACCTTCCAGTGTTAGGAACAGGAGATAAAATAATATACCAAGCGCTCTCCCGGTTTTCAGGATTACTCCAAAAGCAGCTTTGCGCGAATGCCCTATGAAACGGCCATACGATTTGTGAATGCGGATTTTTCCGGATGTTGCGCGAACCTGTTTATTCACTCTTGTTGCGGTCGCCGCCGGCCGGCGTGTCTCAAGGCTGGCGGTGACGGCCCCGCCAGTGAAGATTGCTAATGCTGAAGTGACGGAGTCTCACGAGACAGCGCGGGTTGCTGGTGATCATCGCGACGCGCCGTCATCACTTGAAAGGGTGAGAATGACGATGACGCGAAGCTCATTTTCCACAACTTCGAGATCTTTTATGGTCGTCCAGATCCGGTAGCCGTCATGCGTCTCGGCTTCTATTTTATCGCCTTCTTTATAATGAAACAATTTGTAGTCGTCAGGAACCAGGAGCATCTTGCTGATGATCGAGTCGCCCCTCCTGAGGGCAGTCAACTCCTCCTCCGTCAGTTTCCCGACCACAAAACGCATCCTGAAAGGGTCCATGTCTTCAACTTTCGTTTGTATAGATAGACAATGGTTAAATAATGTAACAGCTCTCCCGTTGGAGGCATCTTTAATCGGTCGGTTTTTGCCGGGGAACTGCTCCTGAACCTGTTTAACTGCGGGGAGATTTGGCGCATTGTGGGTTATGCGATTTTCTGCGGCACGTACCCGGGGCGATGTTGCCAGCGGTCAGTTTTTGACGTCTTTTAAATGGCGGACGTGAATATTCTCCAGTGTGATATCGGATAATTTTCCCAGTTCCCCCCTTTCAAACAATGCCTGCAATTGTTCAAGTGTGGCGCCATCGCGCAGCGGGTGATAGTTAATATAATCCTGGAAAAGGATGCCGCCCACGTTGCGCGGATTGATGGCCCGACGGAATCGCAAGCCGCCTCTATCTGTCTGGTAGCTGTACGCGAAATAATCCATCGTCTTGTTTTCCCGATGGAACCAGAAAAGGTACACGTCCTCATGATCCTGGCCGCCTCCGCGCTTGTCAAAAGTAACACGCACCAGTCGGTAAGGCTGGCCTTTGATGGTCGTTTCGCCGACGAACCGTTTGTTCACAGCCTTGTCTTCCAGAAAGTAAGGCAGGAGGGCAAAATAGATAACGGAATTTACCGAATTGGTGAAGGCGTTTTTTCGTTCATCACTAATTGGGACGATGGTATCGTTGCGATACCGGACGAACGCCGTGTTTGTTAACACATCCCGTACCCTTCCCGTTGTGTCGCTGAATTCCCGGGTGTATGTGAATAATCCTTTGTCGCGGGTGGCGGTATAATGGCGGTTTCTGAAATCGAATTCCACGAACACCGATTCGAATGCCTTTCCTCCATGTTGCTCGATACTGCTCGCTACAACGCGGTCGGCGGTGCGATCGCCGCATCCGTAAAGGGTGGGCAACAGCAAAAGAATGAAAAGCCGGCCCGCGCGGCTCCTGTTTTCTCTTCCTGGTATCAGCTTGACTTCGGTCATGAGAATTAAAAATATGACATTTCGCTTTAATTACAGATTTTGACGGCGATATAAACAGGATGGCGTCAATCAGTCGTATTTTCCCATGCTGGCTCGCATAAGCGCGGTATATTTTAGCCATCGAAGCCCTTTGTATGAAGACGTTGTTTTGTGTTCCCTTCCTCATCCTCGCGGCCGCTTATAGTGGTCGTGGACAAATTCCGGACAAAAAAATCAGCAACCTCGCGTTCATATCAGGCAAATGGTTGGCAGAGACCGACTGGGGCCAGATGGAGGAGAACTGGAGCGAACCGCTCGGCAACTGCATGATGTGTTCATACCGTTGTGTGAAGGACGGGAAGGTCGTCTTTTATG
>DASVOT010000065.1:0-3830 GCA_036383235.1 Chryseosolibacter sp. | reverse complement strand
AGGCGAAAATAATGCTGTTTGAATATAAGGTGTTTTTGAAGATGTTAAGCACAACGATCGCGGCAAAAGCATAAAGCGGGACTTGCAGGGGCCATACCGCTTCGTTGTACTTTGCGAAGACACCCAGAAATTCTTCGATGGTGAAAGGCAGTTTCATCGCTTTTTCCCCGAATTTCAGGCGACTCCCCCTGAAAGCAAATGACGATTGTCATGAGGCACCTTAAAATCCGAATGGTTCTCCCCGCGCTACGTAAGGGTGGACGAAGAATGCGAGTCTTAGCCCGGCACGATTCACCCCTGACCGTTCATCCGTTCTTCCAGCAGGAGATGTAAACTCTCAGTCAGGAGGCCAGTGTGCCCGCTTTCAAGGATTTCGAGGCGGTAGTCCCGGACGTGCTTCAGGAGGCGGCGCATGTTTTCAGGCCGGATGACCTTGTCGTATTTGCCGACGATCATGGTAAGCCCGATTTTGTTGTCGTTGATCAGGGCGCCGATCCTTTTCAGGTCGAAGGTCATGTGGCGAAAGACTACCCATGAGTAATAGACTCTCTTTCTTTTTGCTTCGCTGTTCATCTGGTAATCGGCAAACCGGATCAGCCCCTTGTCAGCAAGGTTGAGGTCGCTCAGCCTGTGTGCAATGAAAAGGAATCGTTCGTGGTGGAGGATCATGCTCCGGAAAAATTTCCGGAAGACAGGAGGGTAGGTTGCCAGGCTGTACCAGAAGCTTGTTTTGACCCCGTCGGGAGCGAGCAGAAATATTTTTTTCACGCGTCCGGGGAAGCCCTCCAGGGTGGCCAGCGCAAATTTGCCGCCCAGGCTATAGGCAAGGATCGAAAAGGAGCTGATCTGCTGCTCGCGAATCAGCACGTCGATGATATTCTTCCAGGTGGATTTTTCCAGCGGTTTTTCCCCTTCGTTCCACTCGCTCCTGCCGTGGAAGAAGAGGTCTATGATAAAGACGGTGTACTTTTTTGAAAGCGTCTTGAGAAGGGGAACGTAGAGCGTGTGGTCCTGGCCGAATCCATGAAAAACCAGGAGGGAATGCTGTCCGTTACCTGACCTGACATAATGCAGCAGGTGTTTCTGATAATGAATGAAATTCTCCTGGATCATTCAGTGCGCTTTATTCGGGGATCAGGTGTTTATACTGTAAGTTCGCCGCCGCATTCTTTCAACTTTACGGCAAATTTTTCACTTTATAAAATAATAAGCTGTCGCCTGCGTCACTGTAACTAAACAGAGCAAGGTGATGGACCTGGCCATGCAAGTAAAAGAACAGACATTCCTAAGGGAGAAAGACAGGCTTCTCAGCTTTATCCGCAACCGGGTTTCATCGCTGGAGGAGGCCGAGGATATTCTCCAGGATGTATTCTTCCAGTTCGTGGCAGGGTATGAGACCATCGAGTCGCTTGACCGCGTCACCTCCTGGCTTTTCTCGGTGGCGCGCAACAAGATCATCGACCGTTACAGGAAGGAATCTTCAAGGCCAAAGCGGACGGACCTTTCCTGGCAAAGCGGCTCGGATGAGGATGCTCCGCTGACGCTGCAGGAAATTCTGCCCGACCTTGGGAACACGCCGGAAGACACATACTTCAGGGAAGTGATCTGGGACGCAATCGTGGATGCGCTCGACGAATTGCCGGAAGACCAGCGTGAAATTTTCATTCTCAACGAGATGGAAGACCGCAGCTTCCGCGAGATCTCGGAGGAGACGGGCACGTCCATCAACACGTTGCTGTCGCGCAAACGGTATGCAATCCTGTCGCTGCGAAAAAAACTGCAGCAGCTCTATGACGAAATGTAAGGCCCCTGGCCTGATAAAATATCAGTTGTTATGAAAAAAGGTAAATGGATTTTGAAACGGATACTGGCGGGAATCGTATTCCTGTTTGCCGTCGGAATGGTGACGATGTTGTTGTGGAACTGGCTGGTCCCCGCTCTTTTTCACGGGCCGGAGATCCGGTTTGTTGAGGCGCTCGGGATCCTGTTGCTCTCCAAGATCCTGTTTTCCGGTTGGCGCGGTGGTCGCTGCGGTCCCGGCGCTGGCAGCATGCCGCCCTGGAAGCAGCGGTATTATGAAAAATGGTCCTCGATGACCCCTGAAGAACGCGAGCGATTCAAAAACAGAATGAGGGAAAAATGGTGCTCTCCCCCGGCGCCAGGGAAAAATGAAAATCCCGACGAAACAAACGTTTGAAAGCACTCTGAAAAAATATTTCCCTTAAAGTTTTCGAAAAAAGCCAAACAAAAGCCGTCCGGGCCCGTTAAAGGAAACGTTGGAAACTTTTATTATGTCAAAAGTTTCCTTAGTTTTGCCCCCATGGACGAGAACAACATCAAAGAGAAGATACAAAAGGGCGCAGAGGACCTTTTTATGCGGTACGGAATCAGGAGTATCTCCATGGATGATATCGCGCGTCACCTGTCGGTATCGAAGAAGACCCTTTATCAGCACTTTGCCGACAAGGAGGACATTGTGACGGTGACCTGTCGCGCGCACCTCGACCGCAACGCGAAAGAGTTTGACACCATGAAGGAAAGGTCGCAAAATGCCATTGAAGAGCTGCATTTATTGTCGGTTTGCCTGAAAAAGAATATGGAGGATATGAATCCTTCCCTTCTTTTCGACCTGCAGAAGTATCATCCCAAGGCGTGGAATATCTGGCTGGAGCATAAGAACAAGACCATTCGCGAGTCGGTGGTCAGGAACCTGAAGCAGGGGATGGACGAAGGATATTTCCGGCCGGAGATGGATCCAGATGTGATCGCTGCGGTGCGCATGGAGCTGGTGCAGCTCGCGTTCAACGAAGACATCTTTCCCCGTGAGAGATACCGGCTTCCCGAAGTGCAAATGCAGATCTTCGAACACTTTGTCTTCGGTCTGTTAACGGAAAAAGGAAGGAAGCTCTACCTGAAGTACAAGGAAGTAAATAAACCAGAAACCCTGAAAACACCTGTTTAGTATGAAAAGAATTTTTCAATTTTTGATCATCAGTTTAAGCATACCGGTTGCAGGCCTGGCGCAGACGAGCGGAGGATCGCAAGCCTTTACCCTGGATCAGTGTATCGACTACGCGTTGACCAATTCGATCAACATCAAGAACGCGGTAGTTGACGAGAAGATCGCAGACGCGCGTGTAAAGGAGACGCGGGGGATCGGGTTGCCGCAGATCGACGCTACGGTAGGGTTGAATCACAACCAGAAGCTTCCGCGCTTTTTCGCGCAATATTTTCCGCCGGAGCCCGGGCAAACCAGTTTCTTCGACCTCAGCGGTGTTCCTGGCAGTCAGCCCGGCGACGTGGTGGCCATGCAGAACTTCTTTCAGCTGGGAAGTTCCGGCAATGCTGCCGTCACGGTGTCGCAGATCCTGTTCAACGGATCGTACCTGGTCGGCCTGAAGGCGGCGAGCGCCTACCGCGAGCTTTCCGTCAGGAGTGCGAACCAGACCCGCGAGCAGGCGATCCAACAGGTGACGAAGGCCTTCTATGGCGTGCTCATCAACAAAGACCGGATGAAGCTGTTCGATAACAACATCGGCCGCGTGGATTCATTGCTGAAGACCACACAGGCCATGAATAAAAACGGGTTTGCCGAGAGCATCGACGTCGACCGCATCCAGGTAGCGCTCAATAACCTGCTGGCGGAACGCGACAAGTTTTATAACCTTCAGGAATTGTCCGTTCAGCTGCTGAAGTTCCAGATGAATTATCCCATGAACCAGTCGCTCGACGTGGTGGGCGACATCGGCTCGCTGAAGATTGACGAAGGGTTGCTGAAGAACTATGAGCTGGAGTGGGATTATACTCAACGGACGGACTACCAGGTGCTG
>DASVOT010000064.1:0-12406 GCA_036383235.1 Chryseosolibacter sp. | reverse complement strand
GAAACAAGATGGTCGACATGCAGCTGAGCAATGTAAAGCTGGTTGACAGAGGAACCAGAATGCTGATGGAAGAGCTGGCAATTTCCAGGGAAGAGGCCGAACGTTTGCTGAAGGAATACGGTTCTGTGCGAAAGGCTGTGGAAAGCCGGAAAGGTCATGCACGACATTGAACCCTATCACAACTGGTTAAAATACTACGATTCCTCCCTCGATGACCGTTCTCCGTTTTTCGGAAAAGAGTATAACTACGACGTATACTCAGAAACCATTTACGGATACTACATAGACCCCGCCTGGGATTATATGGGGTCGGAAACACTCTATACAAAAATTCTTTACACCGATTACAAGACGGGTTTTTCAGTGCTCGAGTTTATCGGCGAGTGGAACGACGCGATCAACAACGATATCATGCACCTGAAGCGCAACGTCATCGAGCTGCTGATGTGTGAGGGAGTCAATAAATTCATTCTCATCGGCGAAAATGTGATGAACTTTCACGGTTCCGACGATTGCTATTACGAAGAATGGTTTGAGGACGTGGAAGACGGGTGGATCGCGGCGATCTCTTTTCCGGAATTCGTTCAGGATGAATTCAAAAAATACAACCTCGACAACTACGTGAATATGGGCGGTACCCTTCAGATCAATCAATGGAGAACCATGCACCCGAAAACTTTTTACGACGTGGTGGAGAAGTTGATCCGGAGAAGGCTCGCGTAGCAATCGCGGCCGGTGTTTCCGGCTGATCATGCAGACCTGCCGGCCTCACTCAGCTACAGAAGGCTCAGCTGAACACCACTCACCAGCACATCCGCGGGAACAAGGTAGTGGCGCCTTGTTTTTACCTCATGGCAAAGAACACGTGTCCTTTTGATCTTTCCCTTCCTGAAGAACCGTCCCTGAAACCGGAAGATGCTACCTTCCGGGATATCGGATAACGTGGCATACTGGCTGGCATTCTTGTCATAGCGCCTCAACACCTTCGTGAGATCGGTATCGGCGAACGAGCTGGCCTTCGGATTCTCCAGATGTCTCTTTAGCGCAACAAGAATATCGGTTTCGAATATCCCTTCGTCGAGCGTGGGCTGCATCAGCTCGGCAAACTTGTTCTTCCATTCTTCGCCGTGAGGATCGACGCGATTCCCATGTTGCAGGTGCACACGAAGGTGAGCGACTTCATGGACGTAGGTGATCAGGAAGAGAAACGGGTTTAATTCGTGATTCAGGGTGATGCGGGGCTGGCTGCTTTTTCGGGTTGTGAAGTCGCCAACTTTCGTTTGCCGGGTTCTGGTGATCTTCAGCTGGAAGGGCGTCTCGTTCCAAAGCCGGATGCAATACTGCAGCGCAGCGCCGGGCACGTGATCCTGAAGTATGGAATAGATCTTTTCCGGATTCATCTTGACATCAAAAAAGGCTTTAGAAAATTCTAAAGCCTTTCAGGGAGTAATAATCCATAAGATTATTTTTGCGCTCCGGTAGTATCTTGCTGAGCCGTATCAGCTTGAGCAGGAGCAGGCTCCATAGCTGGCGTTTCAGTGGACACTGAGTCTTCGCTTTCGGCTTCCTTTTGGGAACCACCGCCACAAGCCATAAAACTCAATGCAAAGCCGCACACCATTAATAATGCGATCAGTTTTTTCATAGTTTACAGGTTTTAATTCCCCGCAAATATAAGAGTATTGGTTAAATGTATGGCTCAGGGTAAGAAAATATTACTTTTTCCTGAAAATGAGCCTCACAGGAACCCCTTCGAAGTCAAAATTGTCGCGAATCCGGTTTTCCAAAAAACCCTGGTAAGACGGTTGTATATATTGAGGAAGATTGCAGAAGAATGCAAACGAAGGAAATCGCGCATTCACTTGTGTAACATACTTGATCTGAATCATCTTACCCTTAATGGAGGGAGGAGGATTGCGCTCGATTAAAGGCAGGAGCGTATCATTCAATTTTGAAGTAGGGACCTTCTTGGTCTTGTTGCCGTATACGGCCACGGCCTTTTCCATTACCTGATAGATGCGTTGCTTATTTAGCACGGACGCGAAAATAATGGGGACGTAATCGATTGGCGCGAGCTTTTCAAGTATGTCCTTTTTGAATTTCTCCGATGTGCCGGAGTCTTTTTCGATAAGATCCCATTTATTGACCATGAGTACAATTCCCTTCCCCTGCCGTTGCGCCAGACCCACCAGGTTTACGTCCTGCGACTCCACTCCGCGCTCGGCGTCTATGATCACAATGCAGACATCGCATTCTTCAAGCGCTTTCAGCGAGCGAAGGACGGAGTAAAATTCGATGTTATCTTTTACTTTTCCCTTTTTTCGGACCCCGGCCGTATCGATGAGAATAAAATTCTGACCGTACAGCGTGTAGTGCGAGTGAATGGCATCACGCGTGGTTCCAGCCTCGTCGGTGACAATGCTGCGCTCTTTTCCCAGCAGCGCATTCAGGAAGGAGGATTTTCCAACGTTCGGCCTGCCGAGAATGGCAATCTTCGGAATACCGGCATCGGGATCTTCTTCTCCCTCCGACCGAAATGTCCGGACAACCTCATCGAGCAACTCTCCTGTTCCGCTTCCGTTCTCGGCCGATATCGGATACACCTCACCCTCGAGGCCCAATTCATAGAACTCCGCGGCAAGCATCGTTTTCTCGGGCGTGTCCGCCTTGTTGGCAGCGACGAAAATCGGCTTCTTCGAAGTGCGGAGTATGTTGGCAAAATCTTTATCGAAACCCGTCAGCCCATCTTTGCAATCCACCATGAAGATCACCGCGGACGATTCGTCGATGGCAAGCTGTACCTGTTTCCTGATTTCAGATTCGAACTTATCCTGCGACCCCGTGACGTAACCTCCCGTATCGATCACAGTAAAAAATTTCCCGCACCATTCCGCATACCCGTAATGGCGATCTCGCGTGACGCCGGACACGTCGTCCATGATGGCCTGTCGTTTTTCTACGAGCCGGTTGAACAGCGTCGACTTACCAACATTGGGCCTGCCTACTATTGCTACTACGTTTGCCATTTAATTATTAATGTGTGCTGTCATTTTAATTGGCGTTTCAGAATCCTTATTCCAGGTATCCGAACCGCCGTAATTTTTCCTTTTGCTTCCGCCAGTCTGCCGCCACCTTCACTCGCGTTTCCAGGAATACTTTCTTGCCAAAGAAGGCTTCCATATCCTTCCTGGCTTCCGTGCCTGCCTTTTTCAGCGAAGAGCCCCCTCTTCCGATCAGAATACCTTTCTGGGAGTCGCGCTCCACATAGATCTCAGCGCTGATCCGCAGAATATCCGGCTCGTCTTTAAACGATATCACAGCAACCTCGCTGCTATACGGGATCTCTTCCTCGTAGTTCAAAAAGATCTTCTCGCGGAGTATCTCAGCAGCGAAAAACTTTTCAGGACGGTCGGTAAATTCGTCCTGGGGAAAGAAAGGCGGATGAACCGGCAGGTAGCTTTTTACCACGTCAAGGATCCGGTCAACCTGGAAGCCCGTTTTCGCCGACACCGGAATAATCTCCCGGACGTTGGTCAGGGACCGTTTCCAGTACTCGACTTTATCCGCCGTCTGCGACCCCTTTGCCAGGTCTACTTTGTTGATCAGCAGGATGATGGGTTTGTTTATTTTCTGAAACCGGCCAAAGAGATCTTCCTCGTACTTGTCATCCAGCCCTACGACCAGCAGGATGACATCGGCGTCTTCCAGCGATACTTTTACATAAGCCATCATGGCCTCATGAAGCGAATACTTTGGCTCCAGGATACCGGGTGTATCAGAATACACGATCTGGTAGTCATCGCCGTTCAGGATTCCCATGATGCGATGGCGGGTGGTCTGGGCTTTTGCTGTGATTATGGAAAGCGTTTCCCCAACCAGTTTGTTCATCAGGGACGACTTGCCCACATTAGGCTTACCGACAATGCTGACAAACCCCGATTTAAAGGCTTTTTGTTCCATGAATCGGCAAAGGTACTTGTTTTTTACTACCTAAGGTTCTACTTTTGTGCCTCCAAATCGAAAAACAAGGAACTAACGACCAGTATCTGAGGTTATAGTTCTTCAAGAAATACCGCGGGGTGGAGCAGTTGGTAGCTCGTTGGGCTCATAACCCAAAGGTCACAAGTTCGAGTCTTGTCCCCGCTACTAAGTAAAAGGCAACCATGACGGTTGCCTTTTTTGTTGACCGATATTCCCATCCGACCTACAGCGTCTCGTCCAGCCATTTGAAAAATTCTCGTTGCCATACCAGCGCGTTCTGCGCTTTCAGCACCCAGTGGTTTTCCTCGGGAAAATACAAAAGCTTGCTTTTTATTCCCCGAAGCTGAGCGGCCTGAAAGGCTTCCAGCCCCTGGCCGATGGGAACACGATAATCGCGGCCGCCCTGAACGATCATAATGGGCGTATTCCACTTGTCCACAAAATTGCTGGCATCGAACTTTTCGTACGTCTTCCTGGCCGCGGCATTGTCTTTTCCCCAGTAAGGGCCACCCATGTCCCAGTTCACAAACCACATCTCTTCCGTAGTGCCGTACATACTCTTGAGATCGAAAACGCCATCGTGCGCAATGAATGTTTTAAACCGGTTCTGGTGGATGCCGGCGAGATAATAAACTGAATAACCGCCATAGCTGGCTCCCACGCAGCCGAGCCTGCTCTTGTCAACAAATTCTTCCCTGGCAACATCGTCGATGGCCGAGAGATAATCACTCATCGCCTGTCCACCCCAGTCCTTGCTGATCTTTTCATTCCATTCGACGCCAAATCCCGGCATTCCTCTCCGCGCCGGCGCCACGACGATGTATCCTTTCGCCGCCATCAGCTGAAAATTCCACCGAAACGAGTAGAACTGCGTGAGCGAAGACTGCGGCCCGCCCTGGCAATACAACAGCGCCGGATACTTCTTCGTGCGGTCAAAGTCCGGAGGATAGATCACCCACACCAGCATGCGCTTTCCGTCCGTGGTTTTCACATACCGTCTCTCTACCTTGCTAAGCGCAAGCTTGCTGTAAACATCATCGTTGACGTGCGTGAGCGCTGTAAAGGCTCCGTTGGAAACGTTCACTTTATACAGCTCGGCGGCGTGATTCATGTCGGTCCGCGAAACGATGAGGTCATTCGCAACCTGGGCGACAATCTCCGTCACATCAAAATCCCCCTTTGTGATTTGCCTGACCACTGGCATTTTCTTCGTCAGCCCCGGATTGTCGACTTCAAACAACTGGATGGTCCCGTCCACGGGTGCTGTAAAAAATATTCTCCGGCCGTCACGACTCCAGATAAAACTGTTGACCGTGCCATCCCATCCGCCGGTAAGGTTGGTGGTGGTACCCCCATTTCCGACAACAATGTCGTTTTTGTCGGCCTCATAGCCGTCGCGTTTCATGCTCAGCCAGGCCAGAGTACCCTGCGCCGAATAGACCGGGTGCGTATCATAGCCCATCATCCCTTCTGTGAGATTGGTCGTTTTGCCGCTGGCAACCTCGTACGCAAAGAGGTCCGTGTTCGTGCTGACCGCGTAGGATACTCCCGATTTTTTCTTTGTCACGTAAACAACGTACCGGCTATCAGGACTCCAGGTATAATCTTCTTCGCCGCCGAACGGCTTCTGAGGACAATCAAAAGGTTCGCCTTCCATGATGTCCTTCCCGTTTTCAGCGTTTGGATCGGCTGCGGAGTGCACGAAAATATGACTGTAGCTGCCGTCTTCCCATTCATCCCAGTGGCGATAGCTCAGGCTTTCATAGATCTGCGCGTTGGCATCTGGCAGGTCGGGATAGAAATCCTTGCCAAACACTTTCTGAACTTTCACCTCCTTCACGACGATCCGGTATTTTCCGTCCGGGGAAACCGTGCGGTCCTTCAGGAGCTTCGCCTCGTCGCTGACTTCAGTGGGGTTACCTCCCGCCAGCGGCACGGCGTACGTTTTTGTAGAGCTCTTATTTTCAGTGACGTCCGGGATGCTTACGTGAAAGAGAAGCTGTTGACCGTCTGCGGTAACGCCCGCGGGGCTTAGCCTGCCTAGCCGCCAAAGCAACTCGGGCGTCATTGTGTTTTGCGCCCGTCCGCCGACGGCGAGTGCAAAGCTGGCGGCAAACAGAAGAGAAATTTTCATTTTCATGTTTTGTTCTTGATGTTTAACAGGTCGATCATCAGGTTAAATGAGTCGATGGAAGACGGGTTATTGAATTTCAGCGGTTTGACAATATATCCCGATACTCCCAATTTTTGCATGAGATCCCTGTCTTCTTTTTCATCTGACGTCGTAATAACGAAAACTTTTATGTTTTTCCACTGACTCTTCTGCCGGAGAGTTGCCAAGAACTCGGTGCCATTCATCTTTGGCATATTGAGATCCAGCAAGATAATATCCGGGACGTCGCCTTTCGCAGCCTCCGACCGGTTAAGGAAATCCAGTGCTTCTTCACCATTCCGTGCTACCTGCATCTTATACAGGATGTCCATTCTGTCAAGAGTCCGCCGGGCATCCATCACATCCAGGGTGTCATCCTCCACAAGCAGAATCTTGATTACATTGACTTTGTCCATACGAATTTATTTAGGCCATGTAAAAGAAAAAACAGAACCTTTCCCCGGCTCCGAAGTCAGGGTGATCTTTTGCTTCCGGTCGTCGAGAATTTTTTTCACAATGGCCAGCCCGATGCCCGTGCTTTCAAAGCTGTCACGTGCCTCAAGCGTTTGAAAAATAGCAAAGATCTTGCTGTGATAGTTTCGCGATATCCCCGGTCCGTTATCCTCTACGAAAAATATAAAGTGGTCGGTCGCATCTTTCAGGTATACCCTGACGTAACCTTCCGTTTTATCGTGATACTTGATGGCATTGCCGATGAGATTCGACAACACCTGCTGCAGCGGAATTTTTTCACTGTGGATATCCGGAAGGCCGGGTTGTATCTCCAGTTTTATACCGGGTCTGATGACGAGACTTTCAGCGATATCCTGCAGCAAGGTGTTAAGGTTGATAAACTCTCTTTCGGGCGACTGTTTGCCAACGCGCGCGTAAAGCAGGATACCCCGGATCATACTTTCGGCGCGCTGCAACCGGCCTTTTATCAACTGAATGTACTCTCTTATTTTAGGCGGAAGCTCCGTGCTGTGATCTTCCTCGATCCAGGTGATGACATTGTCGATACCCCGCAGCGGGGCTTTCAGGTCGTGCGAAACGATGTGGGCAAACTGGTCAAGCTCCTGGTTCTTGCGCTCCAGCAGCCGGATGTTCTCCGAAAGCACGTGCGCCATGTGATTCAGCGAGTTGGCCAGCTGGCTAAGCTCGTCCCGGCCGGTATCCGCTGTTTGCACTTCATATTTTCCGGATGCAATCGTATCGGCCATCCTGACCATCGCCATCAGGCGCGTCGAAATGCGGTAGGCAAGGAACAGGGAGATGAGGAATCCGAGGATGATGGAGAACGTCGTCAGGTAGAACGATATGGTCCTCGTTTGCGCGATTGAGTCGGTCAGCACCTGGCTCCTCGCTTCTCTCAGCCGATACTCGTAATCGGTGAACTCTCTGAATCTTTGCTGCAGGTTCCTGTTGATAATTTTTTCCGTTCCCAACACCACCTTGTCGCGGTACAGAGCATTATAAGCGGCCAGGCTGCTGTCAGAAAGACCGGCGGCTTTCCTGGCCCGGATAAGCGGATCGGCGTAGTCCAGGATCCATTGATCGTTGAGTCCGATCAGCTCATGCAGCGCCCGTTTCTGCTCCGATGTATCCGGTACGATTGTCTGTAATTCGTCGAGGATTTTCTTGTTTTCAGTGAGCGCAGAATCGTATGACTGCATGAAATAATCCTCCCCCGACAAAAGATATCCTTTGAGTCCGCTCACCATGTTCAGAATGTTCCGCTGAAACCGGTTGCCCTGCCGCATCACCGTTGTAGAGTTGGCGAACCAATCCGAATTTTCGTTCACCTTTTCCGTTTGTTTATAATTGATATACGTCGCGATCGAAAACATGATCAAAATCAAAAAGAATCCTAAAAATATCAGGTGCGATATCTTCATAATCATTAATTCGTTAGAGGTTCGCCCGGAGACAATATCCGGCCGCAGGAATCTGCGGTATAATGTGGGGATCCTGAACCGCCCTTCAGACTTGCAAACTTACTATATAAATGGGTAAATAATCACATTTGCGGGACCGCGGAAGGGCCACTTTTTTTGCCTGGAAATCGTTAATTAACCATGTTCAGACAATAAATAGTGCAGGCACCTGTTTTTTTCTCCTTCCGGTTGTATACTTAATATATAAATACTGAAAATCGTGTTACTCAATTCACACCCGCCTCTCGCTGAGCGCATGCGTCCGTCGCGCCTGGATGAGCTTATCGGGCAGGAACATCTGACGGGAAAGGGAGGGATTATCAGGAAGGCGATCCAGTCTGGCAACATCCCTTCAATGATCTTGTGGGGGCCGCCGGGCGTGGGGAAAACCACCATCGCCAACATTATCGCCAACGAGGTGAAAAAACCTTTTCATACATTAAGTGCCGTCAGTTCGGGCGTCAAGGAAGTGCGGGAAGTGATTGAGCGCGCGAAAGTTTCACAGCGGTCCATCCTCTTCATCGACGAGATTCACCGTTTCAACAAGTCGCAGCAGGATGCCCTCCTCGGCGCCGTAGAAAAAGGCATCATCATCCTCATCGGCGCCACCACCGAAAACCCGTCTTTTGAAGTGAACTCAGCGCTGTTGTCGCGATGCCAGGTATATACCCTGAAGCCCCTGGGAGAAGAGCAGCTTCTCGCGCTGGTGGAGCAGGCGGTAACCAAAGACGAAAAACTCAAGACCAGAAAGTTCAGGATACACGAGCACGAGGCGTTGCTCAACATCTCCGGTGGTGATGGACGAAAACTCCTGAACCTGGTGGAATTGATCGCCGATTCCGTCGAAGGAGACATCACGATCACCGATGACCTGGTCATGGACGTCGCCCAGAAGCACATCGCCCTCTACGATAAAAGCGGCGAGCAGCATTATGATATCATCTCCGCATTCATCAAATCCATCCGCGGGAGCGACCCCAATGCCGCTGTCTATTATCTTGCCCGGATGGTGGAAGGGGGAGAGGATGTCAAATTCATCGCCCGCCGCATGCTCATCCTGGCTTCGGAGGATATTGGGAACGCCAATCCCACTGCCCTTGTCATCGCAAACAATACCTTCCAGGCTGTCAACGTGATCGGCTACCCGGAAGCGCGAATTATTTTGTCGCAATGCGCCGTCTATCTGGCCGCTTCGCCAAAAAGCAACGCAAGCTATATGGCGATCGAAAATGCCCTGGCAAAGGTAAGCGAGTCCGGCGACCTCCCCGTTCCCCTTTCAATACGAAACGCTCCGACCCGGCTTATGAAGAATCTCGGATACGGCAAGGATTATAAATACGCCCACCAGTACGAAGGCAACTTTGTCTCCGCCGAGTTCTTACCGGATGAAATAAAGGGAACAAAGTTTTACGAGCCTGGTAATAATCCCCGGGAAGAGGAGTTAAGGAAGTATCTTAGAGCTCTGTGGAAGGATAAATATGGATATTGATGAGAGATCGGCGGCAACACGCCGGATTTTAGAACATAAACCGAACGCGAATGCAGCGCATCATTTTTGAATCCGCTCCTGAATTTCTGATCGTGTGCTTGATCGCGGGCGTCGGATATGCGGCCATTCAGTACTACAAAACGAAGTATCCGTGGAGCCGGGGAATGAACCTGCTGCTTTTTTCCATGCGGGCCATCCTGACTTTCTTTCTCGCATTTCTGCTTCTGGGCCCGATCGTCAAGCAGATTTCCAACCTTTATGAAAAGCCTGCGTTCGTGATTTTGCACGACAATTCATCTTCCATCAGGGAGGCGACCGATTCGCTGGCCCGCGAAGCCCTGCGCCGCAAGCTGGATGAAACAAAAGAACTTCTCGCAAACAAGGGCTATCAGCCGGAGGTCCATACCCTTACGGACGATAATCCCGCTTCATTCGATTATTCGGCTCCTGCGTCGGATATCAACGGGGCGCTCAAAAGAATCGCGAACCGGTACGAGGGCAGAAATGTGGCGGGGGTGATCCTTGTCTCCGACGGAATTTACAACGCAGGTCTGTCACCGCTTTACTCGAATTATAATTTTCCCATCTACTCTGTTGGCATCGGCGACACCACCGTTCGCGCTGATATTGCCCTGAAGAATGTTGCCTATAACAAGATCGCGTACCAGGGAAACAAGTTCCCGATACGGGCCGAGGTTCAGGTAAAAAATATCAGCGACGGCGGAATCACCGCCACGCTGCTCAAGCGGGGAAAAGTGCTGGAAAGACAAACCAGGAAAGTTTCCCGCGGTGAATTATTGACTTTCGATTTCCAGCCGCAGGCAGATGAGCAGGGGATTCAGAAGTATGACATACAGATTCAAACCCGCCCGGAAGAATACAATGTAAAAAATAACCGGTCTTCTGTCTTTGTCGAAGTGGTCGAGGGGAGGAAAAAAATCCTTTGCATTGCCGCCTCGCCCCATCCGGATATCAAGGCGCTCAGGGAAGTGGTGACAAAAAATTCGAACTACGAATTCCTCCTTCACATCCCCGACGTAAATCCGCAGCAGGCCTCCGCGCTGTCGCCGGAAAAAATTGACCTGGTTATTTTTCACCAGTCGCCTGACCTGAGAGGAAGGACCCTCGCCCTCTTTCAGACCTTTATGAAAAGCAAGGCCGCGGTGCTCATGATCGTCGGCAATCAGACCGACCTGAGGCAATTGCCGCGGTACAATCTGCCCATTCAATTCGAAGGATTTCCCCGGGAATATGACGATGTGACACCGGTCGTCAATCCGGCGTTGACGAATTTCAGTATTTCCGCTGAAGCCAGCTCTGCGTTCTCCGAGTTCCCTCCGGTTTCCGTTCATTTCGGGAAGATGAAAATCCAGGCCGGCGTGTCAACGGTCCTCTTTCAGAGAGTCGGTAGCATCACAACGGACAAGCCCCTTCTCGTGCTGGCGCAGCAGGAGGACCGCAAGATCGGACTGATGATGGGTGAAGGATTGTGGCGCTGGCGACTCAACGAATTCGACCGCACAGAAAACACGCTGATGTTCGATGCGGTTTTTGGGAAACTGGTGCAGTACCTGAGCACCACCGAAGACAAGCGAAAATTCAGAAGCTACCCCGTTCGTCACGAGTTCTCCGAAACCGAACCGGTTGTTTTCGAAAGCCAGGTGTACAACGACATTTTTGAACCGGTCTACGGCAACCGGGTCGAGATCGACCTCTCAAAGGAAGGCGGTAGCAGAACTTCCTATAACTATGTCATCAGCCCGGGGAACACCCGTTATCAGATCGGCGGGTTGAACGAAGGCGTATACCGATACCGTGCGAGCACGGTCTTAAACGGAAAAACAGAAGAGGTCCGGGGCGAGTTCGCCGTAGTCGAGCGACAGGCTGAACTTCAAAACCTGACGGCGGACTTTGATCTTTTGCGAAAACTGTCAAGTAACACCGGTGGCCATTTTTATCCAGCCTCCCGTGTGAACGACCTCCAGTCATTTCTTGAAAAAGCGGAAGCGACCAGCGTGATTCACACCGAAGAAACGTACGATTCCCTCATCAACCTTAAATGGGTTTTCTGGTTACTGCTGATCATCGTGACCGGCGAATGGACATTGAGAAAGTTCTTTGGATCGTACTAGACGGGCGTGTGCTTCCAACCGGCTACCCGCCATAGAGCGCCTGCAGCGCACGATTGATGGTTTTGAATTGAAACTCGAACCCGGCCTTCTCAATTTTTTCCGCCGACACTTTACCGCCTTTCAACACGACTTCCGCCACTTCCCCTGCCAACAACTTTACGGCGAACCCGGGCACGGCCGGCAGCCACAAAGGTCTCTTCAATACCTTTGCAATTGCCCGCGTCAGCTCGCGGTTTGTGACCGGGTTGGGTGCGACCGCGTTGTATGCTCCCTGCATGGAGGTATCTTCTATCGCCTTGACATAGACCTGGCAAAGGTCGTCCAGGTGAATCCAGTTGACATACTGGTGCCCTGATCCCAACGGGGCGCCCACAAAAAATTTTACGGGCGTCTCCAGTTTCTTAAGGGCTCCTCCTTCCCTGGCGAGCACCACGCCGGTCCGCACCTTCACGATGCGCAAACCAGCGCCGCGAAGCGCATCAACCTCCCGTTCCCAGGCGGTTGCAACACCTGCCATAAAATCGCCCGCGGGCGGATCGGATTCAATAAAAGACCGACCTCTGTCTTCCAGTCCATAGTAACTTATTCCGGATGCCGAAATAAATGCCGTCACATGATGGGGATGCGTTCGCAAGGTTTCGTTCAAAAGGCGCGCAGATTCAGTCCGGCTTAAGAGGATCTCTTTTTTCCGTCTCTCGTTCCATCGCCGGTCCGCGAT
>DASVOT010000063.1:0-6237 GCA_036383235.1 Chryseosolibacter sp. | reverse complement strand
CTCCGACATGGAAGTTGAACTTGCAAAAAGAATCAGGGAAGGTGATCAGATCGCATTGGAAAAGCTGACCAAAGCTAATTTAAGGTTTGTCGTTTCTGTTGCCAAGCAATATCAAAATAACGGCCTTACGCTCGGCGATCTGATCAATGAAGGTAACCTCGGGTTGATAAAAGCCGCCAAGCGCTTTGATGAAACGCGCGGTTTCAAGTTCATTTCCTATGCCGTGTGGTGGATCCGTCAGTCGATCATGCAGGCGCTGGCAGAACAATCACGTATCGTCAGGCTGCCGCTGAATCGCGTCGGGTCTCTTAACAAGATCTCGAAAACATTTTCCGAGCTGGAGCAAAAATTCCAGCGCGAGCCCTCTTCAGAGGAGCTGGCCGAAGTACTGGACATCACCACTGAGGAAGTGAGCGATACCATGAAAATTTCCGGCCGCCATGTGTCAATGGATGCGCCGTTTGTTCAGGGTGAGGAAAACAGCCTGCTGGATGTTCTGGCCAACGATAGCGAGGAGACTCCTGACTCAAGCCTCATGATGGATTCTCTAAGAAAAGAGGTGCAACGCGCTTTGTCGACGCTGACTCAAAGGGAATCCGACGTCATCTCTTATTACTTCGGATTGAACGGTGAACATGCGATGACACTGGAAGAGATCGGTCAGAAATACAACCTTACCCGTGAGCGCGTTCGGCAGATCAAGGAGAAAGCAACCCGGAGGCTGAGACACAGTTCGAGAAGCAATACGCTGAAGCCTTTCCTGGGCTAAGCGAAAAAATACAGTTCATAAAAAAAGAACCACTTTTCCGGTGGTTCTTTTTTTTTATCCCGATTCAAGGGCGCTTGCGCCGCCGTTTCAGCGACTGCCGAGTTCGGCACGCTGAGACAAGTCCTTGATCCTGATATTGCGGATACGAACGACGGTGCCGTGCCCCAGGAATCCAATATGACCATTGTGGCGGTTCAGTCCGGGGTGATCCTTATGGTCCATCGTTCCCTTGCGGCTTGCTTTCCTGACATCGCCGTCAAGTATGACCGTTCCGTTTAAGGTCACCTTTATGTGGTCTCCCTTTACATAGACCTCTTCCTGGTTCCACTCTCCCACAGGTTTCAGGTATCCTTTTTTCGCGGGAATGACTCCGTATACCGATCCGTGATACTGATACGGCTCAAGGTTGGCATAGACCGGCGCAGTATTATCGAGGATCTGGATTTCCTTACCGGCATACGCGGCATCCCCTTCGAGCGGGGCGTGGATCCCCAGTCCATTGTTCGCTCCCGGTGTGAGCTGAAAGTCAAAGCGGAAGACAAAATCAGAATATTCTTTCTCTGTATAGAGGTTCCCATGGCTTTGTTCCGCGGGGTAGATGGCGATCGCATTATCCTCCACGACATAGTCAGTCTTGTTGCCGACCCAGTTATCAAGGTCGCGGCCATTGAAGAGCAGCTCATATCCGTTCTCTTTTTCCTCCGCGGAAAGCTCGTAGGCCTTGTTGCCCGCTTCTTTCACAAAAATATTCCTGAACGCGAGCTCGTTCCCGTGCGCCTGTAATTCAATGGCTTCTTCGGGGAAGATCGGGATGTTCCTGTCCCAATAGTTTTCCATCACCACGTTGTCAACTACCAGTACTCCGTTCAGGTGAACGGTGACTTTGTCACCCACCATCTTGATATGGAACGTGTTCCATTCTCCCACCGGATTATCGGCAACCACAAGGGGCGTGCTTCGGTTTTTCTGGTTGTTATAGAGCCCACCGGATCCCACTTTTGCAGCTTCTTCTTTGCCTGTAGGGTCCCAGATTTGTACCTGCGGGGATCCGCGCAGATAGATCCCGCTATCGCCGTTCCGGGAGATCTTCCAGTCGACGAGCATCTCAAAATCACCATAAGGACGTATAGTGCAAAGGTTGGCGCCTTCCCCGGTAAAATAGATCGCTCCGTCTTTTACACTCCAGCTTTGTTTCGATTTTTCATTCGCTTCGGCCTGTTTTTTTGCCAACTCTTCCTTTGACATTTTCGATCGGGCGATGGGGTTCTCCACGAGCCCCTGCCAGCCGGTAAGGTCTTTCCCGTTGAAGATCGGTTCATATCCTTTTGTATAAGGCATATTGGCCAGATACGTTTGTATGTCAATTACTTCATACTGACTGTCCTGGCCTTCGAGCTTGTCGAGTATTCTCTGCAGCGTGCTGCGGACGAACGCGCCGGTGAGTCCCGGCCGTGCATCCGACGTCGGCAGAGCAATTTGCATCACCGAACGACCCGCCGCCTTGTTGAGGCTTTCGTCATCGAGGTATTTGGAAACAAATACGAGCGCCAGGAACGTCCTGAGTTCCCCGACGGCCCGGATAACCGCTGTCTTCTCTTTTACGTCGGTGGCGACGGACATGGCCTGATCGTACATGAGCAGTTTCTGATCGTCCGGCCATGTCGAATTGCCTACTTGCGAGACAAAAGCGTTAAAGGCCCGCTCGTGATACTTTTTCAGAGACGGCTCTTTGCGGATGGCGAGGAGCGTTCTGGCAGCATCCTGGTTTTGCCAGTTCACCAGTGCTTCGAAGGCGGCTTCTTTTTCCTGATCGCTTCCATGGTAAAACGAAGAAGTGACCTTGTTCAGCGCATCTTCATCCTTAACATAAGAGAGGATGGGCAGGATCCGCGATTTATTCCCCTTGAAAGCTTCATTGACCTGACTGGCAGAGCTTTCATCGACAGATTGGATGAGAGCAGCCTGAACCTGTCTGGCCTCGGCGTCGGTTTGTGTTTGATTAAAGAGGCCGAGCAACGCCCCGGTATTTTTCGCCGATGCAAGATAGGGCAAGGCGGCGTAGGCGGCTTCACGGACCGCCGGGTTCGAAGAGGATGTGTACTCAAGAGCGACGTCGAAATTACCGGTCGCGCGTCTCTCGGCCAGCATCTGGATAATCGCCACTTGTACGGCGGGCTGCGCCGACCGGATTTTCGGGGCCAGCACCCTGGTGTCTTCCTGGTCCATCATTCGGAGCAGCGCAGTCCTGGCAGCGAGGATTTCTTCATCCGTGGTGGCCTTCAGGAGATAATTCACCAGATCCGGCTGGTATTTTTTGTTGTTGCTATACGCGATCTCCTCAGCCGCCACCATCCTGACGGCAGGATTTTTCGACGCAAGCGCAGGTAACAAATCAGATTGAATAAAACTCTCGTTGCGATTGGCTTTTGAAAGCATTGACAGTATCTCGGCCTGGCGGTCCGTACTTTTCTTATACGCCTTTCTCCACTCTTTCATGGTCGCCTCGTCTTTGATGTTGAGGCTGGCGACTTTGAGCACTTCTTTCTGATATCCGGCGTCAAACCGGTTCATCTCCTTCAATAGTGTTTTCGTTGCTTCATCGGGTGAAGCCATTGTCAGTGCCTTGAGGGCCGCCAGTCTCACGTGTTGCTGGTCCGCCTGAAGCGTGTTGGTAAGGATCTCCTGACTTGCCTTCAGCACTGCCTGATTGTCTCCTCTTGCCTCCAGCTGATGAACGTATTCTACGAATGCATAAGTGGCCTCTGAGGGATCAATGCCGAAGCCAGCGCTTTTTGCATTCCGAAGCAGAATATCGTACGATCCTGCATCCCCGAGAAGGGCCAGCGACCACAACGCATTTTTCCGAATGAGCGGGTTATCATTGTCAGCGAGCTTTTCGATTGCCTTCAGCGCGGGCTGGTGGTTTAATTCTCCCAACGCATTGATCAGCCTGGCCTTCACGCCCGGTGTTTCGTTGCTTTCCAGTGCACCCAGCAGTGCCGCGCGGGCTTCCTGCGTGCCAATGCTCATCAATCCTGATACGGCCTGATCCGTTAATCCTTCCGTTCCAATCAGCGCGGACAACGGACGAATCGAAGCGTTTGAACCGATGATCTTCAGGTTATCGATAAAGTAAGCTTTCACTTCGGTATCCGTGGCTTTGGCCAGCGCCTCGAGATAAGCTTTTTCAATACGGCCTTTCTCCTCCTTGGACGAAGCATGGTGCGTTAACAGGGATACGGCGAACCGCGGAGCGACGCCTTCTTCCTTTCCGCTTGGCGTCACCAGGTCCGTGACGATGGCGAGTCCTTCGTCGTTCAACTCTATCAGATCGCGGAACAACCGGTCGCCATCCGCCTGGTCTTCTGCCGGCAGTAAGGCGAGAATATCCGCCACCCGCGTTTTTTGCGTCCGGTTGTCCTGTGCGTGTGTCGCGGGTAGAATGACGAGCATCCACACGGCCACCATCAAAAAGATGTTGTATATTTTTCTTTTCATTTCAGTTTCAAAATTTGGAGTGATTAAATCTTCCAGGGTCCCCGCATGGGCGGATCGATCATCCGATTCGCTTCGTCGTCATTCATGAACACCTGTTTGACGGGATCGAAATCAAGTGAACGCCCGAGCTGAAGCGCGATTTTTCCCATGTTGACGATGGTAGCGGAGCGATACCCGTTGATCTCGTTCAGGGCAAATTTCTTTCGCGTCAGGACAGACTCTGTGAACGTGGGGACCTGCGGATCGGGGTCGGGCATGGCATCGATCACGTTCAGAATGTTGGGTATATCCGACCTGAAGCCGCGATAGATCTTTCCCTTTGGTCCTTCGATATAAGGCGCGTTGACGTCTTTATTTTCACCGTCGAGTACGATCTTGCATCCGTCGGCATACGTGAACTCGATTCTCCTCCAGGTACCCACGGCGTCATCATGTTGCTGAGGCGCGTCGACATCGACGCGGATGGGGCTGGTGTCATCTTTTCCCAAAAAATACTGCACCGGGTCAATGTAATGCTGCCCCATATCGCCAAGGCCGCCGCCATCGTAATCCCAGTACCCCCGGAAATTTGTATGGACCCGCAGCGGGTTGTAGGGTTTGTATTGCGCCGGACCGAGCCACATATTATAGTCGAGGTTGGATGGAACCGCCGCAGGCACCAGGTTGGTTTTTCCCACCCAGTAAAATTTCCAGTTGAAACCGGTGACCCCGCTGATCGTTACTTTCAGTGGCCATCCCAGGATACCGCTGTCCACAACTTTCTTGATGGGCCTTACCGTTGTTCCCATTCCGTAAAACGTGTCTTTAAACCTGAACCAGGTATTAAGGCGGAACATTCTTCCGTATTGTTCCATGGCTTCGATCACGCGTTTGCCTTCGCCGATGGTTTTTGTCATTGGCTTTTCACACCAGACGTCCTTCCCAGCCTGCGCCGCCATCACTGACATGATACCGTGCCAATGTGGGGGTGTGGCAATATGAACGACATCGATATCGGGTTGCGCAATTAACTCTCGGAAATCCGCGTATCCGCGCACTCCGGCGCCAATCATGTCAATAGCTTGCTTCAGGTGCTGGCTATCCACATCACACACGGCCACAACCTTCGTTCCTTCGTAAGGGATATGGCCGCGTCCCATTCCGCCGACACCGATAATCCCTTTGGTGAGCCGGTCGCTCGGGGCGACGAAGCCTCTGCCCAGAACATGCCGCGGTACAATTGAAAATGCTGCAAGGCCCACAACGGATTTCCTGATGAAATCCCTTCGGCTGCTGCTCTTTAATAGGCTCTCTGTCTCTTTTTTCATTGGGTATAATTGAGATTTTTAATTTCCGCAATTCCCAGGTACGTCGATCTGCATTACAAGGGTTCTTCGTGATCTGTGTTTGCGGAAACACAATGCCGAAAGTAAGGAAAAAATGGTGAACCGGTTCACCACTGGTCATAATTCATGCGCCGTCGGCGGATATAGGGGGGTGGGGAAATACGGATATATGGATATATGGATATATGGATATATGGATATATGGATATATGGATCTACGGAAATATGGATCTACGGAAATATGGATATACGGAATTACGGAGATATGGGAGTACGGATATAGGGACAAGGGAAAGGGATATAAGGATGGATGGCGTCGGATTGAGAGGTGCTGTGTGAGGAATATCGAAATGCTTCAGACGCTTACAAGCCAAACCCTTACAGGGTAAACTTTGTATCTTGTCGGCATGTTCCGTTGCTGTCTTTTGCTGATTTTCCTCGCCTCCTGGCATGTTGCCTTGGCGCAGGTGGACACGGAATTCTGAAAAGGCGCGGCAAAGTGTACAAAGGCACGCTGACTGTTTTTTAGTCCGGAAGAACCAAACCTTATTCAGGTATCTTCATCCTTCCATTGTCGAAGAAGATCCAGTCTAGACTAGCTATGTTCTCTTTCTTTCCCGCGCTGTTCCGAACAACAAAATAAAT
>DASVOT010000062.1:0-4150 GCA_036383235.1 Chryseosolibacter sp. | reverse complement strand
TCTTCTCTCTTCACCAGCGATGCAAATGCGCAAATGGCGAACAGCGGGCGGCGTTAAACCTGCATTTTGCCCGCGTTCAACCAGGTAATTTTTTCCCTGCTGAGAAAAGCCCGAATGCCCCGCTTGCAATCTTCGCTGCCACGCGCTTTCGCGTTCATTTCGCACGCAAAAGCCAGGGCCTCCTCCATCTGAAGCGATTGCGCTTTCGCGATCATTTGCTTGGTGACGCCCATGGCATAGGCAGAATTGCTTTCTATGAGCTGACGGGCAAAGGCTTCCACTTCCCGCTCGAGCGCAGTTTTTTCCTTTACATAATGTATGAGTCCCATCGCCAGCGCCTGCTCGGCCGGGATGATCGACCCTCCCAGCAACAACTGTTTGGTTTTCGCCTCGCCGATCTTCCGCAGCAGGAACACCATGACAATGGCAGGAACAAATCCGATCCTCACTTCGGTATAGCCGAAATTGGCTTCACGTGCCGCAAAGGTGAAGTCGCACACAGTTGCCAGACCGCATCCGCCAGCGAGCGCATGCGCGTGAACCTGCGAGATCACCACCTTCCTGAGCTGATAGATCTGGAGGAACAAGTCTTTCAGGTGTTCCGAATCCATCAAATTTTGTTCAAAGGAATTGTCCTGCAGCTCTTGCAGATAACTGAGGTCGGCGCCGGCGCAAAAGGCGTCGCCATTTGCTTTCAGGATCACGATCTTTACGGCATCATCTTCCTCCGCCTTCCTGAAACTCATCCTGAGTTCGGAAACGACGTCATAAGACAACGCATTGCTCTTTTCCGGCCTGTTAAGGGTGATGTATGCGAGGTGCTCCCGCACCGCATATTGTATGTACTTCATGAATCGTGATTTTCAATAGTTGAAATAAAGGCGCCTTGGTGCAAAACAGAATAGACCTCCAATTTATACAACTTCGCCGCCTCCAGAAAACGCGATGCAAAGAAAAAAGAGTTACTGCTATCAAGCACCACTTTCCTGATAGTTGCCGCCCGGATCAGTTCGCCAGCATCCTCCACCGCGTTATTCGCAATGATCACCAGATCGACCGAAAGGTTAGCCGGCACGGCGAACTCCTTATCTGTAATGTGCAGGATGGTCTTGCCATTCCACGCGAGAACCTCGCATCCCTTCAGCGCCCGGCTGACCGGGAAACCCGTGCTTACTCTTTCCACTCCGGCCATCAGGCGGTTCGGGCTGACGTGATAGCGGATCTTTCGATCATCGGCGCGGATCACCGGATCGGCAAGAAAGAATGCGTGCCCACGGTCAATCAGATCCACAACGCTGTGACCAGGGATATTATAAACCGCGATCTTGCTGACGTCGACGTCCCTTGTGAAATGCAGCCACTGCAAAGACGAAAACAAAAGGATCACGAAGAATGACAAAACTACATATCCGAATTTCTTGTAATGAATGAGCGCCAGGATGGCAACCACAAACAGGAGCAGCAAAGCGCACTGCAATGCGCTGATGTATACATTTCCGACCAGGCCAAACGGAATCGACTCCAGTGTGAAGACAATATAATTGAGAAACTTTATCAACATTTCCAGGCAAAAACCTGCGGCAACAGCAAGCATCGGAGCAAAACTCACACCGAGCACCACCACCCCGAAGATCAGCACCAGCGACGAGACGGGAACCACGAGCAGGTTCGACAGCAAAAAAAGGTTCGGGAACTGGTGAAAGTACAACAGGCCCAGCGAGAAAGTCGCCGCCTGCGCGGCAATCGACACAGCGAGTATCCTCCACACCTCCGTCACGAGCCAGGTGCGGGGCTCCCACAACACGAGGATCTTCGGATACAAATACACAATTCCCAGGACAGCCAGATAGGATAACTGAAAGCCAACCGATCTCAGCAGGAAGGGATCGTACAGCAGGAGGCAAAACGCCGACACGGCAAGTGTGTTATAAACATTCGTGTTCCTTGCCCACGTTCGGGCGACAGAGAGAAAGGAGAACATCACCACCGCTCTGAGAACCGAAGGAGAAAGTCCTGTGACAAAGGCATACATCCACATGATCAGCAAACCCGCGATGGGAACGAACCAGCGTCCGCCGGGAAGCCTGGTCAGCGGCGACAACACCCAAAGCAAAATAAAGTACAGGATGCTGATGTGAAGACCTGATACCGCGAGGATATGCATGGAGCCCGTAGCCGCGTACGCGTTCAGCAAGTCGTTGTCGAGGCCGTCCGTTACCCCCAGCACCAAGGCCGACGCGATGGCCTGCTCGCGTTTGCCGTGAACAAACTTCCTGAGCGTTGCTTGCGACCATTCCCTCCCCCGGTAGGCAAGGGCCATTACGGCTGAAGGCGGGTCGTATCCGGTCTTCAGGGCCTCCCCCTTCTTTAAGAAATGCACGTGATAGATATTCCGGAGAGCGAGATATTCGCGGTAGTCGAATTCACCGGGGTTCGCGGGCCCTGGCTGTAATTCCGGCTGCCCCGAGATGAGCAAAACATCGCCGTACTGAAATGGTTTTGCAAAATCCCGCCTGGAAAAATAGAGCATGACCTTCCCCTGGAAGGATTGCCATGCGCCTGCATGAACCTGTAAAACCTTCGCTTCCACCTTCCAGGAGTTATTGCGCTCCTCGGCATACCGCGTGACCACCGCCTGGTAATGCGTAACAGGCGCTGGCGCATGTAAAAGATGCTGCCGAGCGCGAGACTCCGTGTGCCCGACGACATGGACGTAGCCCAGCAGAAAGACAAGTGGCAACCCGATCCATCCGGGATTTAAAAATGGACGCGTCCTGAGAAAAACGACGAGAAAATACGCAAGAACGCCGCACCCGGCAACTGGAAGCCATGACGTTTCAGGGATGAGATCCGGAGCGTACATCCCGAGAAGGATGCCGCCGGCAAAAAACAGAACGGTGCGGACAAATGTGTAAGGTATCCACCGGATCATGTACTAATTTACGGAAAATCCGGTATGCGCTCTACCTATTGCCGGCCGCCCTGTGGAGGAGCCTCGCGGTTATATGCCTCGATGATATCCTTCACCAGCTTGTGGCGAACGACGTCTTTATCCGTCAGCTCAACAAAGCCAATGCCTTTCACATCCCTTAGAATCCGGATCGCCTCTCTCAGACCCGAGCGCTGATTCGACGGGAGATCCACCTGGGTAGGATCACCGGTGATGATCATCTTCGACTCAGGGCCCATTCGGGTCATGAACATCTTCATCTGCATGGGTGTGGTATTCTGCGCCTCGTCCAGCAGGATGAAGGCATTATTCAGCGTGCGGCCGCGCATGTATGCCAGAGGGGCGATCTCGATAATTTCCCGCTCCATATAATAACTTAATTTCTCGAACGGAATCATGTCGTTCAAGGCATCATAAATAGGACGCAGATAGGGATCGATCTTTTCCTTCAGGTCGCCGGGCAGAAATCCGAGGTTCTCTCCTGCCTCCACCGCCGGACGCGAGATAATGATCTTTCTGACCGACTTGTTCTTGAGCGCCTGCACCGCCATGGCAACGGAGATGTAGGTCTTGCCCGTCCCGGCCGGCCCCAGTGCAAAAACCAGGTCGTTCTCCTTGACATCGTCTACCAGCCGTTGCTGGTTAACGGTTTTCGCTTTGATGGCCGAGCCGCGGGTGCCATAAATAATCACACCGTCCGGAGCGGTGCCGCTGCCGGTGTCGGGAATAGTGATCTCTTCCTCCCGTGCGATGTAGCTCTTGACATTCTCCTCGGTGATACGTCCGTATTTATGGTAATGCTGGATGAGGGCGCTGAGGATATCGTCGATCTGTACGATCTCCGAAGTGCTTCCTTTCAGGACGATCTGATTCCCTCGTGATACGATCCGGCTCTTCGGAAAAGCCGCTGCCAGTGAATCGATGTTCCGGTTTTCAATGCCGAGGAACTCGGGCAGCGAAATGTTTTCGAGATTTACTACTTTTTCTATCAATGCTGTTTTTTAATGTTATACCTGTCCCTGGTGCTTTCATTTTTGTGCCAGTCACGGGCATCCCGGCTTTCTCCCGCCGACATGCCATCGGGGCCGCAAACGTTGGGTTATTAGCCGTCACCCCCCAAAAAAGTCACTGCAATACCGTATTTTTAGAACAACAAATTTATTACGGAAAAAGCACACCCTGGGTGCGCATCTTCACAAC
>DASVOT010000061.1:0-19815 GCA_036383235.1 Chryseosolibacter sp. | reverse complement strand
GATAGCATCGGCAAGTTTTCGGTCCCGTTCGGTGACCTTATCGCCTGCGTCATGCGTCGAGAGTTCAAAGCTAACGGTATTCCAGGTGTTGGTCCACGTCGGGTGGTGATTCATTTTCTCGGCGATGAGCGCCACCCTGCTCATGAAGCCAAAAGCTTCGTTAAAATCTTTGAACTTATAAGTGTTTTTCAGGCGGTTGTCAACTTCTTTCCAGGCCATATCCATAATACTTAAGGGTATTAAGGTAGCAGTATATTCACTTTAATAAAAGCACAACTTTATAAAGCGATCAAGCCTTCAATAGCGGACGCCTGCACATAAACGCTTACCACTGCTTCGCTGGATGGCATCATCATCTGTACGGTAACGCTGGTATAGCGGCCCCGTGTTGAATGTTTTTCCGATGAAACGTGCCTTGGAAACAGCTTCTTCACCGCCTCCTCCTGCCCGGCGGGCACAATGAACTTGAACATATAGAGTGAAGGCCACGCATAATGCTGATCGAGTTTCTCCCGGAAAGATTTTATCCACTCCTGATCCATCATGATAAAAAAACAGCCGTCCTGTGGCTACCACAGGACGGCTGGTCAAAAGATTTCTTTAATAGAATTTATACCGCAGATCCTCTATGCCCGCGTTGTCTTTGATTGCCTCGGCGATATTAAAGCCGCTCCGTTGCTGGTTGCGCTGCCGGAGCGTGGTCTTATAGGCGGTGTAATCCGCAACCTCGGGAGCAATCGTCTTATTCTGCAATTCGATGATCAGCACGCCGTTCTCACCTCTGAAAGGATCTGACCGTTTGCCGTTTTCAAGTCCAAAGGCCCTTCCCACAGCCTGCGGATCAAAACCTGCGGTAGGCAGGCTGTTGGAGCTCAGCTTCAGGTCACTGCTGCTGTAAACGTTGGCATCGTCGCCATAGGCGTTCGCAATCTCTTCCAGCGTGCCCTTCGCCTCCTTCAATTTCTTAATGATGAGGTTGCCCTTCACGTTTTTGCGCACCTCAGGTCTTATTTCGTCCGCGACGCTTTCAAGCGGACGATAGCCTTTGTCTGTTTCGCCAGTCATCACAGCCACTACATACTGGTCCTGCAGGTCGAAGATCTCAGACACCTCATCCTCCGATGCATCGCGGAACAGCCACTGCACGATCTGGCGGGCGTCTCCCAGCGTACCGATCCTTCTTTCGTCGGCGGTGATGTTCTTGCTTTCCAGGACGTCCAAACCCTGGGTCTTGGCCCGCTGGTCGAATTCCGAAGCACCTGAAAGATTGGCTGCGAAGTTTTCGGCACTCCGGTAAACCCCATTAGCGGTTTCGTCGCTGGCCGCGATGACTTTCTCGATGACTCCGATCTCATACGCCGTATTGTCCTTGACCCGCGTCACCTTGACGATGTGATAACCGAACTCCGTTTCAACGACGTCGTTCAGCAGCCCCGGTTTGGTCGCGCCGAACACGGCGTTTTCAAAAGGCTTGACCATTTGTCCGGTATAAACCCAGCCCAGATCGCCGCCGTTGGCAGCGGTGCCATCCGTGCCAAATTCTCTGGCCTTCGCGGCAAAGTCAGCTCCATTCCTGATCTCCCGCAGGATGCGCTGTGCTTTCTCCTTCGCCGCTTTCTTGGCGGCAGGAGTTTCATTATCCCATTTGATCAGAATGTGGCTCGCCTGCGCATAAGCGATAGTGTCCTTGAAAATCCGGGATACCTTTGCCACTTTATAGGAATTGCCGTCGATGAACGGCCCAACCACGGTTCCTTCTTTCAGATCTTCCGGTTTGAGATAGGTGGGAATTGAGGATACATTGTACTTCTGATAGGCGCCTTCACCGTCACTGTTGGAAACGGCATACAAAGAATCGTCCTGTGTTTTCGCGAACTCAGCCGCTATCTGCACAATGTCTTTATGAATATCGGCAGTGTCCTGGGCCGACGCAGTCACCGGGAAAACCACATATCTTATATCCCTGGTGTGTTCTGTTTTGAACTGCTCTTTATGCTCATCGTAATATTCGCGAAGATCTGAATCGGTAATGTCGGCAAGGGAATCGCTCACGGCGTAGTAAGGAACGTATACAAACTTGATTTCCGCAACGTCAGTCTGGAGATGGTATTCCTGTTCAGCCTCCGCTTTCGTGACATAATCCGTCTTGATCAAAAGGTTTTCGTATTTGATGCGCTCACGTGCGGGCTTGAGGTCTCGCTGAAACAGATCCCAGCGAACGCGGCCTTCCGAACCCTCCGGCATCATCTTCAGCTGATTGATATAATTATTTAACATGTTTCGGTCAAACTCCCCCGTCTGCTGATTCATAAACGCCTGCTTGATGTTGGGGTCGATGTTTGAACCGCTGATCATGTCGATCACTTCCTCATCGCTTACCTGAACCCCCACTTTCTCGTATTGGGGGGTAATGGCGTAACGGGAAATGAGCAGCTCCCATGCCTGTTGGCGGAGGGTATTCATTTCGCGCTCGCCCGGCTGCCTGTTGAAGTTCAGGATATAGTTTGCCCTGCGCTCCTCAACAGCACTCTGGAATTCCTTGACAGAAATGGAGTTGCCGTTGATTTCACCGATCTTGTTCTGATTAAACAATACGCTCTTATTTCCGAGGAGTTCTTCGAGAATAAATACCACCAGCGCCAGGAAAATAAAAGCCACCAGAACAATTCCCATCCTATCGCGCAACGTTCCAATTAATGCCATATGAAAAAATAATGTTTATGAGTTCAGAGCAGGCTTACCGATGAATTTTTCAGGGGTAATACAACATCAAAGCCCGCAAATTTAATGGGTTATATCTATTTGAAAAATTTACTTTTTAAAAATATGTGCAGGGACCTGCAATCCGCTTCCAGGCAACAATAACTATTTGATTATCAGCTTTGTGGCTTGTCGGCCTCCAGAATCAGTTTCACTGTATTGATCCGGTTTTCCTCAGTCGCTTGTATGATGAAGGTGAAGGGCGGTATCCGGATGTTTTCGCCGGCCTTGGGCAAATCCTCAGTGAAGGAGAGGATAAGGCCGCTGAGTGTATCATAATCGCCGGTCGGGAGCTGCCACCCATAGGTTTCGTTCAGATAATCTATTTCAAGACGGGCGCTCAAAAGCCACGTGTGATCGTCAAGCCTCTGTTCTACTTCGGTGTCCTCGTCGTGCTCGTCTTCGATCTCTCCGAAGATCTCCTCAATCACGTCTTCCATGCTTACGATGCCGGATGTGCCGCCGAACTCGTCTACCACTGCCGCCAGGCTTTTGTGCTCATTGATAAAACGGACCATAAGCTCTTTGGCAAGGGTGGTTTCAGGGATCGTGATAATGGACGTAAGGATCTCTTCGATCCGGGCCGGCCTCTTGAACAAAGCGGAAGAATGGCAATAGCCCACGATATCGTCAATCGATTCCTTGTAAATAATGATCTTCGAGTGCCCGCTTTCCAAAAATGCTTCCTGAAGTTTTTCCAGGCCTGCATCCAGTCTTACGGCAACGATCTCGGTACGGGGTATCATGCAATCGCGTACTCTTACGGATTTAAACTCCAACGCATTCTTAAAAATCTTTTTGTCCAGATCCAGGTTTCGATCTGCTGTTTTTTTTCTACGCAGGCTTTTCAGATAATGGTTCGCGTCCGTAAGGCCGAACACCGGTCTTTCCTTCGAGTATTCCAGTCCGAGGACCTTATTGATGATCAGTCTCGCCAGCGAGATGACCGCGAATACAAGAGGGAACAGCGGAACGAATACAAACAGGAACGGAACGGCCAGTTTGCTGACCACCTGGTTGGAATTGATGATAAAAAAACTCTTCGAGAAGAATTCAACGGTGTACAGAATGATGACCGACAAGACAAAGGTCAACGCGAGGAGCGGGATGACGGTCCTGACCGGTGTCGACGTAAGCTGTCCGGGAAACAACGACTGCGACAGCAAGGTCGTAAAGATACCGAACAGCAACAGGGATGCGATGTTGCCGACGAGCGTTGTACCGATGAACCAGGTCGGCTTTCGGATGAAGAAGGACATGATTCTGCCGGCAGGGCTTCCCTCTTTGCCCTTCAGCTCGATGGCAGCCTTATTAGCCGAAAGAAAGGCAACTTCAATCCCGGAAAGAAAAATTGAGAAAACAAGCGAGGCGGCCATACCCCCTGCGAGCGCTGCGTCGTCCATATTATGCTTTTCGCCTCCTGAAATTAAAAAGAAAAAAGAAGACCAGCGCGAGCATAATGGCCCAGTACCCGTTGCCGAAGCCCACCGTCGCGATCTGGTGGGCACCAATAATGAGAAAGGCTATCGATACAGACAGCAGGATAACATCGGGAATTTTCATAAAGCCCCAAAAATACCAAGGATTTATGGATTACGCGAAGTTTAATCATCCACGGCAAATTCGCCTTCGGGCTTTTTTATCACGTAATCAGACATATCCTGCTTGGCCTCAAGACCCTGACCGTAGATGACATCGGTCTGCTGACGGATGGTAACGAATTTATCGGTAAATATTTTCTCTTTATCGGGCTTCCAGAAGAGCTCTTCGGTGTTCAGTTGCTCGTTTTTATCCAGGTTCTTCACTTCCACCTTGCCGCGTCCGCGCCATTGATTTTCCTTCTTGAAATAGCGTGCCTCATTGGCTCTTAACGTGCTTTCGAGTTTCCCTTCCGCATTGTAAAACTCCAGGTAGATGCCTTTGGGAAATTCGCGGTCGCCGCTTTCGAACTCGTATACCAGGGCCGCGACCATCTTTACCTTCACCTGGTTGTTTTCGGTATAGAAGAGCTCCACATCCTCGCCAACCCGTAACGGGCCATCGTAGATGAGCGGTTCCTTCATATCAGATTGGTTGCAGGCGGTCGTCAGCAGAAAGGGCGCGAACAGGAAGGAGGCAACCGCGGCCCTCGCAAATGAAAAAGCCATAGCGGTGACTATGGCCCTGAAAAAGCTATGCGGTCGGATCGTCAGTTGAATTTTCTTTTGATGAACCATTGATCGTTGAAGGTGATCCCAAAATAGACCTTGAAGTAATCTTCCGCCAGCAGGTTTTCGGTCCTGTTTCCCCGCTTGCCGTACTTAAATGCGAAATCGAGACTCGAGCGTCCCGCCGGAAGAGAAAAGCCAAAATTGATGCCAATATCTTTCACAGGATTCCCGTTTGCCAGAAAGGGAGCCTGCTCCATGCTGACGCCAGCCCGGTACGTCCATCTTTTGAAATAGTTTTCGGTGGCAAACTGGTCAGGCGTCAGCTCGCCGCCGATCGCCATGCGCCAGGCCTGCTCCAGCGCGTCGTTCTGTCCGTTTATATTCCGGAACGCCGACCAGTCCTGGTATGAGAACTCTGCGGCAATACTCCAGTCAAGGCCGCGACTCAAGGCAATCCCTCCCGTGAGAGAATACGGAATTGAGAACGACCCTGACAGCGATGTCGGCAGCACCGTGACATCCGTGGTATCCCCGAGGGCATTGGTTCGGTAAAGCCGGTTGGTTTTGCGCGCGGCGAGGTCGGTTGCAAAGTTATACACCGCTCCTATGCTGAGGCGGTAGCGGTGTTTGCTGAATAGTGAATCTTTGCTAAAAGAGATTCCGCTTCCGAAAGCAAAATCCCGCACATAGGATTTCTCCTCGATGGCAGCGAGGTATTTAACAGGCTCTGCTGAATTCACCAACTGGTTTTTATAGGTGTTTACAATGGAGCTGAAAACGTAGCTCGCCTTTAAACCAATGGCGAGTTCCCTGGTCAGACGGACCCCGTTTGCCCAATAAAGCTGGGTCAGTCCGCCGCTGCCCTCTTCGATGACGTTTACCTGTTCGTTGCTTCCCACGATATCGTCCCGGTACTGCATCTTGTAGTTAACCGAGGTATAAGGCATCAGCCCGGCCGATGTGGTCCACTTGGAAGGTATGATGGGAAAAGCCGTAACAAGATAATTCATGTTCCCTCCCTTGCTTGTCTCGCTCAGCGTGTCGCCGCTGATGTGCCTGCGCTCGGCAATTATCCCTGCCTGGAAACCGGAGTAGACGGAGTTGTAGACCAGTAATGCGGGGTTTTGATTGTTGACGAACCAAAACTCCGGCTGCGCCACCCCCACTCCGGCCATGCCCTGTTGATTGATGAGGGCATTTCCGTAAGGTTCGCCTATACCGAACGACGTGTAGGGACTGCGCGCCGCTTGCCCCGCTGCCTGAAAGGCGCCCGCCAGGCACAGGCAGTAAAGAACGTATTTATGTATGAGTGACATTATAGATCAAAATGCTATTTAAACCGGTCAGCACCAATTCAGGGCTCGCAAATATGGAGGCTTTCAACTGGTTTTCAAAAAATCCAGCGTCTCCCCCGCATAAAATCACGTTTAAACCAGGGTATTTATCAATATACTGGCTGATTATCCCCTCGATTTCGGCTAACAGTCCGTTCACCACTCCGCTCTGTATCGAAGTCTCTGTACTGTCGCCAATCAGCTTGACCCCCGCCTTAGGTGACACTAACGGCAATTTCGCCGTGAAAGTATTGACGGCCTGAAAACGCATTCTCATCCCCGGCGAAATGCTGCCGCCATGGTACGAGCCCGATTTATCTATGAAGTCGTACGTGATACAGGTGCCCGCATCAATAACAAGACAATGGCTTGAAGGGAACAACTGGCGTGCACCACAGACCGCCGCCAGCCTGTCCATACCCAGCGTTTCCGGGGTTGAGTAGAGATTCCTGATGGGCAGCGGCAAATCCTTGCTTAAAATGAATGTCTTTTTTTCTTTCGGGACCCATGAAGCGATTGAAGCCGCATCCGATTTTACGGAGCTTATGATCAGGTTATCATAGTTGGTATGCTCCATAAAATCCCGGACGTTATCCAGGGTCGGAAAAGCGTGGTTTTCCGCAAGGCGCAGATGATCGAAAATTCCTACCTTGGCTGCGCTGTTACCGGAGTCAATAACAAGATTCATTTGGGAAATATTGGGTTCAAAGGTAAATGAATCCTCTATATGGCGGAAATATTCCTTATCAAGGGAACGAGCAGGTGACGGGTCAACGTGATCCCTTAAACACTAATCTTAACCATCGTGTTTCATGAAGTCAAAATTCAGCGTCATCGGTCTAATGTCCGGCACCTCGCTTGACGGACTTGACATAGCCTTCTGCATTTTTCGAAAGACGTTTTCAGGATGGAAGTACTCCATCGAAAGAGCCACGACGATGCGGTATTCCGCGCAATGGATAAGCAGACTCTCGCAGGCACATCTGACGAGTGGCCAGGAACTAATGGCCCTGGACGCCGCCTATGGATCGTATCTAGGAAAAGTGACCCGCGATTTTGTCGATCGGTACCGCCTTAAAGCGGATTTCATCGCCTCGCACGGACATACCGTTTTTCATCGTCCGGCCGAGGGTTTCACCACGCAGATTGGCAACGGGTACTCAGTCTATGCGGCGGGTGGACTGCCCGTTGTTTGCGATTTCCGCCGGGAGGATGTGGCGTTCGGGGGCGAGGGCGCGCCACTCGTGCCCGCGGGCGACAAGTTCCTTTTTCATGAATACGACGTTTGCCTCAACCTCGGCGGCATTGCCAACCTGTCGGTGGACGTTAAAAAGAAGCGACACGCTTACGACATCTGCTTCTGCAACATGGCACTCAACCTGCTCGCCGCGGAGGCATCCAAAAAATTCGACAAAAACGGGCTCATGGCAGCTAGCGGAACCGTTAATGCGCAATTACTGGCGAAGCTCGAAAAGATCAACATGAAATTCCGTTCAAAGCGGCCTTCGCTGGGACGCGAAATCTTCGAGGCGCAGCTACAGGACCTGGTTGCGGAGAAGTCGTTGCCACTCGGGGACCGCCTTAGCACTTTCACGGAGTCTGCCGCGATCGAGATCTGCCACGCAATCTTGTCGCATGGAAAAGGCGCAAAGGTGCTGTGCACGGGTGGAGGCGCCTTTAATTCCTACCTAATCTCGCGGCTGCTCCACCACGGGGGCGATGACATCACCTTCATCATTCCCGAGAAAGAGATCGTGAAATTCAAGGAAGCGCTGGTCTTCGCTTTTCTCGGTGTCTTGCGGATACGCAACGAAGTAAACTGTCTGAAGAGCGTAACGGGAGCAACAAAAGATTCGTCGGCGGGCACCATGATAGGATTCTAAACTTCTTCATAAGCCCGGCAGCGGGATTTTAAGCGAAAAGAGACCATGAAAGCATTGCTTGAAAAGTTTGAGACAAAAAAACCGGAGATCGTTTTTGAATGGAAAGATCCTCAGTCGGAGGCGGAAGGGTGGGTGGTGATCAACTCCCTTCGCGGCGGCGCGGCGGGCGGTGGAACCCGGATGAGAAAAGGGCTGGATAAACGCGAAGTCGAATCCCTGGCGAAAACCATGGAAGTTAAGTTTACCGTATCGGGGCCCCCGATCGGGGGAGCGAAGTCGGGAATCAATTTCGATCCTTCCGATCCGCGGAAGGCCGATGTGCTTCACCGCTGGTATGCCGCGGTATTGCCTCTGTTGAAGTACTATTATGGAACGGGCGGCGATCTCAATGTCGACGAAATAAATGAGGTGATCCCCATCACAGAGGACGTCGGCTTATGGCATCCGCAGGAAGGCGTTTTCAATGGACATTTTAAACCTACCGAGCCGCGGAAAATCAACCGGATCGGCCAGCTTCGCCAGGGAGTCGTGAAAGTGATCGAGGACGAGCGTTTCACCCCTTCGCTTTCAAAAAAATATACCATTGCAGATATGTGCACCGGCTACGGCGTGGCCCAGGCCGTGAAACATTATTATGACCTGTGGGGTGGCTCGGTAAACGGGAAACGAGCCGTTGTCCAGGGATGGGGCAACGTGGGCGCTGCTGCCGGATTTTATTTGTCCCAACTCGGCGTTCAGGTGGTCGGCGTCGTAAGCCATGAGGGTGGACTGATCAACCAGAAGGGATACAGCCTCGAGGAGGTGACTGCCCTGATCAACAATCGCAAAGGCAACAAGCTTGTTTCCGATCAGCTTCTGCCTTTTGACATTGTCAACCGGAAAATATGGGACCTGGAGTTTGATATTTTTATTCCGGCGGCGGCCTCAAGGCTTATCTCGAGAGACCTGGTCGACCGGATGATCACCTCCGGCGTTGAAGTATTTTCGTGTGGCGCAAACGTGCCCTTCGCCGATCCGGAGATATTTTTCGGACCCACAGGAATTTACGCCGACGAGAAATTTTCTGTAATACCCGATTTTATCGCGAATTGCGGGATGGCCCGCGTCTTCGCCTATCTGATGGAAAATGAAGTGAGTATGGACGATGCGTCCATCTTCAGCGACATCTCGCAAACGATCCGAAGCGCGCTCATTAAGTCACACGCCGTCAACCAGAAAAGGACGGGAATCGCCCGCACCTCGTTTGAGATTGCGCTCAAACAGCTCGTGTGAGGTCACGAAGCGGTCGAGGCGGACTTCACTCCGGAATGAGCGCTGGCAGAGGTGGCGGTAAGCCCGAACAAGCCCTCATTCAGGGCGTTCAGTGCCTTCTCCTTGTACTGCTTGTCGACCAGTAGCGACACGTTGTTCGCGCTCCCTCCGCAGGATACCATTCTTACGGGAATCCCGCCAAGCGAGCTGAAGACATCGGTCAGCGCTCCTTTCTTGTCCATGATGCGATTGCCAACAATGCAGATGATGGTTTGATCCTTGTCGACCTCAATGGATCCAAATTTTTTCAGTTCCGCCTCAATTGAAGGAAGGTGCGTTTGATTATCGATGGTAAGGGAAACCGCCACCTCCGACGTGGCGATCATATCGATCGGGGTCTTGTGATGTTCAAAGACCTCAAACACCCTCCGTAAAAATCCGTAGGCCATCAGCATTCGCGACGATTTGATCTTGATTGCCGTAATGTTGTCCTTCGCGGCAATGGCCTTGAAAGAACCTTCAGTCCCCTTTTCCGTGATGAGCGTGCCGGGAGCTTTTTCGTCCATCGTGTTCTTGAGCCTGACCGGAACATTGTATTTCTGCGCAGGTACGATCGTCGAAGGGTGGAGGATCTTTGCGCCGAAATAGGCGAGCTCGGACGCTTCATCAAAAGTAAGCTGCGAGATCGGGATGGTTTTTTTCACGATGCGCGGATCGTTGTTGTGCATGCCGTCAATGTCCGTCCAGATCTGCACTTCCTCCGCGGCAACGGCAGCCCCGATGAGGGAGGCCGTGTAATCGCTTCCTCCACGCTTCAGGTTGTCGATCTCGTTTCGGTGATTCCGGCATATATATCCCTGTGTGATCAGGATGTCAATGGTGTTCATCGAGTCTACCAGCGGTTTCAGCCGCCGGGAAATTTTTTCAAGCTCGGGCTCTTCATTTTCATCGATGGACATGAAGTGCAGCGCCGGCAAAAGGCGCGAGCTGATCTTTTTCTCCTGGAGGTAGTGGTAGAAAAGCTCGGTGGAGATCAACTCACCCTGGGCGAGCAGTTCGCGGTAGCTTTTGTCGTCAAACTGTCCGGCCGCAAGCAGGCGCATGAGAATAAAATAGCGGCTCACGATCTCCTCGCCGATGGCGTGCGAGGCCTCGCCCGTGAACAGGTCCCGGATATAGGCCCGGTAATGTTTTTCGAGCGCCGCGATTTCCGTTTCCGCCTTGTCTACATTTCCGGCCAGGAGGTGGTCGCCGATCGCCACCAGCGTGTTCGTCGTTCCCGACAAAGCGGAGAGAACAACAATTTTTTTTCCGGCAGTGCCGGTCACCAGCTCCGCTACTTTTTTTAATCTCTCCGGCTTTCCGACAGAGGTGCCGCCGAATTTTAAAACGATCATAAGTTGATTATTAAAGAGGCCGGCAAATTTAATTTATCCGGGGACAATAATAAACTTCTCGCCCGGATGATCTTAAAAGAAATCAGGGCGAACAAGCGTTCAGTGGGGAAGGCAAGCCGCCGTATGGCCGAAAATAAAAAGACCGCCGGGATCTCCGGCGGTCTTCAAATCTATTTCGAAGGATTACTTTTTGTTGTCGTTCACTTCTTCGAACTCCACATCAGAGACGTCGTTCGCGGGTCCGCCTCCCTGCTTCTGGCCACCCGCCGCCGCGCCGCCGTCGGCACCAGGTTGTTGCGCGCCGCCGGATGCCTGATACATTTCCGTAGCCGCGGCCTGCCAGGCCGAGTTGAGAGAAGCCATCGCGATGTCGATCGCCCCGATGTCCTGATTCTTGTGGGCGTCTTTCAGCTTCTCAAGAGCGCCGTTGATGGCAGTCTTGTTTGTTTCGGAAAGCTTGGAGCCGTATTCCTTCATCTGTTTTTCCGTCTGGAAGATTAGCGAGTCAGCCTGGTTGATCTTCTCAGCACGCTCTTTCACTTTCTTGTCGTTTTCAGCGTTCGCCTGCGCCTCCTGCTTCATCTTCTGGATTTCCGCATCCGTCAATCCGGACGAAGCTTCGATCCTGATCTTTTGTTCTTTTCCGGTGCCCTTGTCTTTCGCGGACACGTGCAGAATACCGTTGGCATCGATATCGAAGGTAACCTCGATCTGAGGAATGCCGCGCGGTGCCGGCGGAATTCCGTCGAGGTGAAAACGCCCGATCGAACGGTTGTCCTTCGCCATCGGCCTCTCGCCCTGGAGGATATGGATCTCAACGGAAGGCTGGTTGTCTGCCGCCGTGGAAAACACTTCCGATTTTTTCGAAGGGATCGTTGTATTCGATTCAATGAGCTTCGTGAACACACCACCCAGGGTCTCAATACCCAGCGAAAGAGGCGTCACATCCAGCAGGAGCACATCTTTTACCTCGCCGGTTAACACGCCGCCCTGAATCGCCGCGCCAATGGCAACCACTTCATCCGGGTTCACACCTTTCGAAGGTTTCTTTCCGAAGAATTTCTCCACTTCATCAACGATTCTCGGGATACGCGTGGATCCGCCCACCAGGATGACTTCGTCGATCTGCCCCACCGTGATACCGGAATCCTCTACCGCCTTGCGGCAAGGTTCCAGCGTGCGGCGGATGAGATCATCGACCAGTTGTTCGAATTTCGCACGGCTGATTTTCTTAACCAGGTGCTTCGGCACGCCGTCGATTGAAGTGATATAGGGAAGGTTCACCTCCGTTTCCTGGGAGCTTGAAAGTTCGATCTTCGCTTTTTCCGCAGCCTCCTTCAGGCGCTGAAGCGCCATGGGATCTTTCCGGAGATCGACATTCTCGTCCTTTTTGAATTCATCGGCCAACCAGTTCATGATGCGCTGGTCAAAGTCGTCGCCACCCAGGTGCACATCACCGTTGGTGGATTTTACTTCGAACACACCATCGCCCAGTTCAAGGATCGAGATATCGAATGTACCACCACCAAGGTCGTACACGGCGATCTTCATGTCTTTGTTTTTCTTGTCAAGGCCATACGCGAGGGCTGCAGCCGTAGGCTCGTTGATGATCCGCTTCACATCCAGACCTGCGATCTGACCTGCCTCCTTCGTAGCCTGGCGCTCGGCGTCGTTGAAGTAAGCAGGCACAGTAATAACCGCCTCGGTCACCGTTGTGCCCAGGTAGTCTTCGGCCGTGCTCTTCATTTTCTGAAGGATCATCGCTGAAACTTCCTGGGGAGTATAAAGGCGATCACCAATCCGGATCCTCACGGTGTCATTATTGCCCCGCTCTACCTTGTAAGAGACCATCTTCATCTCCTCGTTCACGTCGTCGAATTTCTTACCCATGAAACGCTTGATAGACGATACGGTGTTCTTCGGGTTTGTAATAGCCTGGCGCTTGGCAGGATCGCCTACTTTGCGCTCTCCTTTTCCTTCATCCAGAAAGGCAACGATAGAGGGTGTTGTTCTACGTCCTTCGCTGTTTGCAATTACTACAGGTTCACTGCCCTCCATAACTGCCACGCAGGAGTTCGTCGTACCCAAATCGATTCCAATAATTTTGCCCATGATATAATAGCTTTAAAAGTTCAACACTGATATTGTTCACGCTTGTTTTAACAATGGTTGTGCCAGCCCGATATTTTAACCCAAAGAATGACACATTGACAGGAGGTCCAGCCCGCCTTTTTACTGCGATGTGGCCTTTTTTATTACACCCGGAGGCCCCGAAGCCAATAGCTGGTTATTTTTGATAAATTCTCGCTTATGAAAAAACTGATTGGCGTCATTGCCTTCCTCGTCGCCCTGAGCTCCTGCGCCCACGTGGTCGTTGTAGATTCAAAGCCGAAAAAGGCCCCTCCGGGTCAGGTAAAGAAGGTTACGGGCAGCCAATCGGCCAAAGCCTATGCGCCCGGGCAACAGAAGAAGAAGAAAAACTGACCTTAGACCGGACTATTGCGACCACGTGGTCGGCGTCCGGTCCCACCGGTGAGTCCTGAGCTTCCCGACCAGCGCGGGATCCAGTCTTTTACCATCGCTGGCGGCAATGTTAACCTTGACGTTCCTCACCTTTCGCATACCGGGAATGATGGTGTGAACGTCATCGTTCTCCAGGATAAATCGCAGCGCCAGTTCCGGCATTGACATACCGGCAGGGATCAGGGGCTTCAAGGCGTCAGCATGCTCGACGCTCGCCCGCAGGTTTTCCGGAACGAAATACGTCGCCCTCCAGTCGCCTTTCGGAAAGGTTGTGTCTTTTGTCAGGGTTCCGGTCAAGGTGCCCTCGTCAAAAGGAACCCGCGCGATCACGCCGATATTCAGTTTCCGGCAAAGGGGGAACAGGTTGTCTTCCGGGGCCTGATCAAAAATGTTATAGATCACCTGCACGGCATCGATGAGGCCGGTCCGAAGGGTCTCAAGGACATTATCGGGTTCCCAGCGATTAACACTCACTCCGATGTGTCTGATCTTGCCCTCCCGTTTCAATTTCTCCACTGCCGATTTCCACTCGTCGTTGTTCGACCAGCTGTCCTCCCAGACATGAAATTGCTGGAGGTCAATACAATCGACCTTCAGGTTCTTGAGGCTTTTTTCCGTGTATTCGATGATATGCGCCGCGGGGAAACAATCCTGAAGCTTAAACTCCGGTTTGCTGGGCCACTTGAAATTCTTAGGAGGGATTTTGGTGGCATGATAAAGTCTTTTGTCAGGATGCCGGCGGATGAGCTCGCCCAGTATCTGCTCGCTTTTTCCCTCCCCGTATCCCCAGGCCGTATCGTAAAAATTGCATCCCAGGGCGACGGATGTCTCCAGGGCCAGGTCGAGTTCTTTTGAGTCAGTGCCGGTCCAGCCTGCAAGGCCCCACATGCCGTAGCCGATCTCACTGACCTTGAGATTTGTCCTTCCGAATGTTCTGTATTCCATGACCTTATTTCTGTAAATGGCAGGGTCAATATAGGCTGCCGCGGAATGGAAGGCAACTGTGGAAAAAAACTTCCTGGAGTGTCCGTTCAGAAAATCATTTTCAGATCAAAATTCAGGGTCGTGATCACGGTTGAGGTTACTTTGCCCTCCCTCGCGAGGTAGAGGTGGGGTACATCCGGGTCGGCCTGGTTGTGAAGATAAATTTCCAGTGTTTGATTGGCCGGATCTACGATCCAGTATTCCTTTACTCCGAATGCTGAATATTTTTTCTTCCTTGTATTCGGGTCGCTGAATACATTGGAAGCAGAAATGATTTCTACTGCAATGTCTGGCGGGCCTTCGATTCCACTTGGATATGAACGATTTGTTGGCCTCGGAGATATATATCAAGTCCGGCTGAAAAACATTCTTTTTGTCTATAAAAAGATCGAGGGGGGCAAAAAAAAACTTGGCCGCCACCGCTGTGAGCATCGAGAAGTTTAAATAACGTTCTCAGTACCCGCTGATGCAATGGCGTTGAAGACGGGCAAATAATCAATTCGCCGTTTATGAGTTGGCACGGTGTATTCATTTCGCCCAGCGTTGCGTAATCGTCAGCTGTCCACTTCTTCGTCCGGTCAATCTTTGCCGTTTCCATCCCGTTTTTATTTAAATATGCCAGATTTTCGGGTTTTTTGTTCACCGAACAGCACCCGGCGCCTAATGGTCGTCCGTTCAACCATTTCATTTTACTATTTTTGCAGCCTTAAAAAATTGAGAAGGTGAAGTGTTCAACCGGCTGAACGACGAGCCGGCTATCGATATGACACTAGAGGAAGAAATTGAGAAACGACGCACTTTCGGGATCATCAGCCACCCCGATGCGGGCAAAACCACGCTGACGGAAAAACTTCTGCTGTTCGGGGGAGCCATCCAGAAGGCAGGGGCTGTCAAGTCGAGCAAGATCAAGGATCACGCCCGCTCCGACTGGATGGAGATCGAAAAACAGCGCGGTATCTCCGTGGCCACGTCCGTGATGGGATTCAACTACCGCGATGTAAAGATCAACCTGCTCGACACGCCGGGTCACCAGGATTTTGCTGAAGATACCTACCGGACACTCACCGCGGTGGACAGTGTGATCATGGTCATCGACTGCGTAAAGGGCGTAGAGATCCAGACGGAGAAACTGATGGAAGTCTGCCGCATGCGCAGCACGCCGGTTATCTGCTTCATCAACAAGCTGGACCGCGAAGGACGGGACCCTTTCGAGCTGCTCGATGAGATTGAAGAGAAGCTGAAAATAAAAGTGCGTCCTTTGAGCTGGCCCATTAACATGGGAAAGAATTTTAAAGGCGTTTACAGTTTGTACGAAAAGAGCCTGCATCTTTTCAGGCCCAGTAAAACCACGGTAGAGGAGGGGATCGAGATTACGGATGTCAATGACAAGAGACTTGACGAATACGTGGGTGAAAACAATGCGAAGCAACTCCGCGCTGATATCGAGCTTATCGAAGGAGTTTATCCGGATTTCTCGGTCGAGGATTACCTTCACGGACATGTGGCGCCGGTGTTTTTCGGGAGCGCCGTCAACAATTTCGGCGTGAAGGAGCTGCTCGATACGTTCATCCGCATCGCGCCCGCGCCGATTCCCCGGGAAACAACGGTAAGGGTAGTCGAACCTGAGGAGAATACGTTTTCCGGCTTTGTTTTCAAGATCCACGCGAACATGGACCCCAAGCACAGGAACCGCATTGCGTTTCTGCGGGTGTGTTCCGGGAAGTTCGAAAGGGGCAGCAACTACTTCCACGTGCGGCACGCTAAATCGGTGCGGTTTTCGAATGCGACTGCTTTTATGGCCCAGGACCGCGAGACGGTTGATGAGGCGTGGCCCGGTGATATCGTCGGTATTTTCGACACGGGTAACCTGAAGATAGGCGATACGTTGACGGAAGGGGAGAAGCTGATGTACACGGGCATCCCGAGTTTCTCACCCGAGATCTTCAAGGAGGTGATCAACCTGGATGCGATGAAAACGAAGCAGCTCGAGAAGGGATTGCTGCAGTTGATGGAGGAGGGGGTGGCGCAGCTCTTCACCTACGAGCTGGGGAAGAAGAAAGTAGTGGGCGTGGTGGGCGCGCTGCAGTTCGAGGTCATCCAGTTCCGGTTGAAGAACGAATATTCAGCAACGGTCCAGTTTGCGCCGCAGAACATCTACAAGGCGTGCTGGATCAGCAGCAGGGATCCCAGGAAGCTGGCGGAATTTATCGATTCAAAACAGCGCCACATCGCCCGCGACAAGGATGGAAAACTTGTCTTCATGGCTGAATCGAAGGCATGGCTTCAGATGGTCCAGGATAATTTTCCCGATATCAATTTTCATTTCACGTCGGAGTTCAAGGATTAGGGCCGTTTTTTGACACAAAGACGCAAAGGTCTTAATGCGAATTTCCTTTCGTCTTGCATGCAAGGTCAAGGAAAAAAAGCGGATCCGTGGAAATTTTAAAATTCGCCGCAGGTTCCTTGCCGGTTCAGGAGACAATCAAGGTGGGCGCGGAACTCAACATCAACTACCCTCACTGCACCTTCTTTTGAAGCCGGGCAATGTCGGCCTTGGCTTCCTCCTTGCCGAGCGATTCGGACCGCTTGTACAGCTCGAGCGCCTCTTTGTAAGTGTCGCGTTTTTTCCCGGGTGCGAGTTTGGTTCTTTTTGCAGCTTCTTCAACGGCACGGGCACGCGCATAGTAGGCGTCGGCTTCGGTCATCTTGAAATTTTTAACCATGGCCTCAATCCTCGCCTCGAGAAGCAATAACTCTTGTTGCTTGTTCGAGATCTGAACATTGATCTCGTTCACTTCATTTTCCTTCAGCTTGATCTTTTCCTGCAGGCCTTCGTTTTCCTGGCGGTAATGGGTCACTTCTTGTTCCAGCTTGACGATCTCGTCCACGCGGATCTGGACTTCGTTCTTGAGCGCATCCACGAGCATCAGGTAGGCGGAAGCTTCGTGCTTCGCAGTCTTTAATGCGTTCTGGATGAGGTTGATCTTTTCTTCCGACATCTTGACGAACTGATTGATGTCTTTCAAACGGGCGGAAAATTCTTCGAAGCTGGTGCCTTCGCTCAGATGAGCGCGAAGCGAATTCCGGCTTACATCGATGGAATCCAGCAGGCCCCTCACGTCCTTCAGACTGGCCAGCACGGTATACCTAGAATTTAATTCGTTCCGCAATGAATCGTTCTCACTTTGAAGCCGGGCAAGCTCTTTTGAATTGCACCCTGCTATGAGGCAAGTGATCGCAAAGATTGAGAGTAAGGGTAAATTCAGTCGCATAGGGTCGGAGTAGAAAACAAAAATACGCCTTTCAGGAAGTTTTTAAATTTTTCAAATGAGCTTTTTCTGAAAATAATTGGTACCATTATTTTTTATTTTTCAGCGATGAAACCACCTTTTGAGGTAATTTATGAAGATAATCATCTTTTGATTGTGAATAAAGCTTCCGGGATCCTCGTCCAGGGCGATGCTACGGGCGATACTCCCCTGGTGGATTTATGCAAGGAATACATCCGCCTCAAATACGGCAAACCGGGGGCGGTCTTCTTAGGAGTGGTACATCGCATCGACAGGCCGGTAAGCGGAATCGTGGTCTTTGGGCGCACCTCCAAGGCATTGGAGCGGATGAATACCCTGTTCCGGGAAAAACAGACAAAAAAAACGTATTGGGCCATAACGGAAATGAAGCCTCCCCATGAAAAGGGGATTTTAGTCCAGTGGCTTTCCAAAAATGCCAAAAAGAACAAGACGACTGCCTATTCACGGGAAACGGTCGGCGCCTCACGCTCGGAGTTGAGCTATGAAATAATAGGGCATAGGAATAATCAATGGCTTCTGCAGGTAAACCCCGTCACGGGCCGGCCTCACCAGATACGGGTACAGCTTGCCAGCATGGGCTGCCCTATAACGGGAGATGTAAAATATGGCTTTCCAGTGCCCCATGAGGATGGCAGCATTGCCCTTCACGCCCGCAGACTGGAGTTCGTGCACCCCGTAAGCAAGGAGGCTATGGTGATAGAGGCGCCCGTGCCCGCGACGCTTCCATGGAAAAACTTTGCGGACTTCCAACCAGGTCAAACCGGATGAAGTGGATCGAAAAACTTAAGAATCGCTGGAAACTGGACAGCATAGGGCAGGTGATCATTGTTTTGATTGTTTTTGCGTGCACCGGTTTCACCATCTTTTTTATAAAGAGGCCATTATTACACTGGCTGGCCGGATCCCGGGGCGACACGACTCTTGCCACAATCCTGTATTATATTTTTATTTTACCCCTTTATAATGTTATTTTACTCGGGTACGGTTTGCTTTTCGGACAGTTCCGCTTCTTCTGGGCGTTCGAAAAAAGGATGATGGAACGATTTTTTACATGGCTTAAGCGCGAAAAATAACTTTATCATATGAAAAAACTTTTATTACTGATTACAAGCCTGCTTATGCTGGCCGCCTGCTCGACTCCGAAATACGCATACTACTTTGACCACTACGACTACAACAGTGGTAAAAAAAAGGCTGAGGCTGAAAAAGCCCTTCTTGCCCAGAACGTCCTCTCCACCCCGGAAACCGCTCCTTTGCGGATCAATGAGGAAGCCGTCACGGCCAGCGCTGCAAGCCGGATCGCGAATACCGAGAACGTAAAAGTAAGCGCACCGGCAACGAGCACCGCCCTTTTCGGCAAGAAGTATTCCTCCATGACCAGGGCGGAGAAAAAGGACTTCAGGAAAGAACTGAAGACCGAGGTCAAGAAGATCATCAAAGAAAAGAAATCCAAGGAAAGCATTACAGCCATCGCTGCTAACAAGGCAATGGATAGCGATCTCAAAATGGCCCTCATATTCGGTATCGTGGCCATTGTGCTAAGCGCCTTCGGCGGAGTGAATTCCATTTTCTGGATCCTGGGCACTGTGGCAGCAGTAGTCGCGCTGGTCTACCTCATCATCTGGATCGCAAAGCAATAGGGACAACACGGCAACGTACGCAAATAAAAAAACCCGGCGCAATCCGGGTTTTTTAATATCATCAGGGTACGAAATCAGTCAACAATACCGTCGGCCAGGAGCACGACCTTGTTCTTCAATACTTCGACCACGCCTCCGGTAATGTGCAGGTTGCCGGTCGTTTCCTTTGATTTGTATTCAACCATTCCATCTTTCAACAGGCTGATAAGCGGTGCATGGTTGTCCATCACCTGAAAAGATCCATCTGAGCCGGGGAAGGTTGCGATCGCAACATCTCCTTCAAAAACCTTTCTGTCGGGTGCTAATATTTCCAGATACATTCAGGGAAATTTTAAATCTCAACCTTTCGCTTCGGCTATCATCTTCTCGCCTTTTTCTATGGCTTGCTGAATATTGCCCACCAGGTTGAACGCCATTTCAGGAAGGTGATCGTACTGACCGTCCATAATGGCATTGAAGTCTCTGATGGTGTCTTTGATATCGACCAGCACGCCCTTTAATCCGGTAAATGCTTCGGCAACGTGGAAGGGCTGCGACAAGAAGCGATGCACGCGACGAGCGCGGCTTACGACAAGCTTGTCT
>DASVOT010000060.1:0-3167 GCA_036383235.1 Chryseosolibacter sp. | reverse complement strand
TGTTGAGCAGGATGATCGCGACAAATGCTATGGATATTATTCTTCTCACAGGCGAGACAGCATCATTTGGACGAAGCTAAAAGAAAAGTTCAGCAAATCAAAGTAAATACCCCAGGACGCGCCGGATAATCCGCCCCCGATTTATCCGCCCGGTAAACCCGGGGCAGGCACCGACGCGCTTACATCAGTTTCTGAGAATCAGCGTAGACGGCGCCGCCGCCAGGGATTTGTTTCTTTCATATACAAGCGTTGTCCAGGTCGGGAAACTGATCACCATCAGATCGGCCAGTTTCAGTTCATTTCGATCCAAAGAATAAGTAGGAAGGACTGAGATGTGATTAGGAGCTGTCTGCTCAAGTAGCCGTATTTTTTCCTTGAATAGATGATTGGATTTCAACTCATCTCCAAGTTGTGTAACGACGACCTGGGCGTTGTTGTTCGCGATGAGGTGCCCGGCGTAGTCTATCAGGAACTCGTCATGGCCACCGCTGGCGACCACCACCACGCGGTCAGCCTTTACAAAACCTTTGTCGATGAATACACCGGTAGCGATTTTCGTTTTTGCGAGGATCGCCGTAGTCCGGTCATCCAGCGCTGAGTCAGCTGTGGATACTTCTCTTCCGGTAACTTGCCCCAGGAGTTTGCCGGGACGAAAGATTCTCGTCGTGAACCCAAGGATTTTTCCAAGCAGCGTCCCCTGGTAGATCGATTTTCCGACACCGACCAACAGCAAGTCAAAGTCTCCTTCATTGGCGATTTCGGCAATATCAGATTCTATGTCTTCTGAAGCTTTGAACAACGTGGTGACCTTCCGGTTGAGGGTGGCCGACTCTTCCAGAACCGGCAGGAAGCTTTCCTTTTCGTACTCATCGGAATTGAAGCGATGGATGTCGCTTGCGGGTGAAAGATGCAAGGTGGTCAGTTCTGCGCCGGCGGATTGTTTTTTTGTAAGGGTATCGGCAAGCCTGAGCAGCGACCTTCCGGTTTCCGGGTTCCCAAACGAGATCAACACCTTGTTCCTCACGCTGACCGTCCCTTTTGACGCCGGATGGAGGTCAGTGTCTTTGAAGAGGCGGTTGATCAGATCGAGCGCGGGACCCGTCATCATGGTGGTGACCAGCGCCATGATCACCATCATGGCAAAAACTTCGGCGGAAAGCACACCGAGATCATAGCCGATATTGAGAACCACCAGCTCCATCAACCCTCTTGTGTTCATGAGCGCTCCGACTGACAGACTGTTTTTCCAGCTTTGCCCGACAAATCGCGCCGCCACAGCGCTGCCGATAAATTTGCCGGTCACCGCCACCAGAATAATAATGGCGGTGGTGCGCCACAGGAAAGGATCGTCGAGCAAGCCGATCTGCGTTCTTAAGCCGGTGAAGACAAAGAACAAAGGAAGCAGTAACACAACGGCGACGTCCTCCACCTTCTCGATGAAGACATTCCTGAATTTGGTGTTCTCCGGTATGATGACCCCGGTCATGAAGGCGCCGAAAAGGGCGTGGATGCCGATGACTTCCGTTGCGTAGGAGGACAGGATCAGGGTAAGGAAGAAGATCGCTACAACAGGCTGGCTGAGATTCTCCCGCGATGTATGGAGGTCGCCCACGCGCTTGAGAAAAGGCTTGACCAGCGTGAGCATCACGAGCACATAACCCACGGCCATCAGGATGATGAACACGGAGCTTCCGAACGATCCGGCTTTCACAACGGCGATCACGGCGGCGAGGATACACCACGCGGTGATATCGTCCGCGGCGGCACAAGTGATTACGATGGTGCCGAGCCGCGTATTTTGAATTCCGCGCTCATGGACAATCCGCGCCAGCACGGGGAAAGCGGTGATGCTGACGGCAATCCCCATGAACAAGGCAAAGGCGGTAAACTCCAGGTTCGGCGGGGCGAACGTTTCATAGGTAAAGTACGCTAACCCGATTCCGAGCGCGAACGGCACGATGATACTTGCATGGCTGATGACAACTGCGTCATGCGCCTGGTTTCGCAAGACCTTCAGGTCGAGCTCCATGCCAATCACGAACATAAACAGGATCAGGCCGATCTGGCTGAGCAATTGAAGATTGCCCAGCGATTGGGTAGGAAAGAGGGCAGAGGCTGCGTCGGGAAAATAAAGACCGAGAAGCGATGGCCCGAGCACAATGCCGGCGATCACTTCTCCAACGACAGCGGGCTGACCTACCTTCCTTGCGACGTATCCAAAAAACCTTGCGGCGATGATGATGGCTGCTATCTGGCTTAGCAGGAGGGCGAGCGGATGGGCGAAGCTGTGTTTCAGGGCCGCGACGAAGTCCCGCCAGTAGTCGGTTCGCGCCGGCGCGGAGACGATGTGCTGTCCCGTTTCGAGGTCGGCCCCTTTTTCAAGGGTGAAGTAAATGAAGGCGACGAACGCACCGATGACCCCAATGTAAAATGCCAGCTTCCTGATGTTCGTGACGGGAACAGTATTTTCCATAAGCGTTGGCCGGGGCGAGGCGGGATCGTGCAGGCAAAAAGTGCATGCGATCCCGCCGTCCCCCGATGGATTGCAGTCATTTAAAAAACAACGCCAAATTGTGATTATTCTGGTGTGAGAAGGAAGCGATTCTCGGGAATCTGTAACAAGACTGATTTTTTTTGCTACGAAATACCCGCGACGGCTTTCTGGAAGTGTTGCCGGTAGGCCTCACTCAGTGAAACTCGCAGGGGTTTTCCCGATTCATGCAGCGTCGTCACGATTTCATCGAAGGTGAACGATGAGACGATCCGCAGCGCAATCAGCTCCTTCTTGCTGATCCTGCAAAATGCCCGCTCCGGCAGCATGGCAAGGAGTGTTTCAAATGAGATGTTCTTGAGCACGATCGATGAGTTATCCAGCATTACGGCGACTTTGTCACGACTGTCCACTTCTGAGGTCGTGACGTACGCGATGCCGGACACGTCGACAAGGGTGCGGCCCTGGTCAGTATTGAATTGAACGGTTTGCCTCTCCTGGTCCTTTGCTTTTTTTCTCGCGATCGCTTTTCGGATCGCCACCTGTAACCGGTCTTTGGTAACAGGCTTGGGTACAAAGTCCACAGCGTCGACATCGAAGGCATCCGCCGCATACTCTTTGTACGCGGTTGTGAAGATAATAAGCTTGTTTCTGAGCGATCGCGCCACCTGCATCC
>DASVOT010000059.1:0-3321 GCA_036383235.1 Chryseosolibacter sp. | reverse complement strand
AACTGGCCGCGCGCTGCCAGCACATCGGACGCTGGGAAATTCCGAGAGGAAAATATCCCATGGACAAAAAGGGTTACCTCCAATGGCGAAATGAAGAGAAGGTGCACCATTCGCGCATCGCGGAGAAAATCCTGTCCGCTTCCGGTTATGATACAGGAACCATCGCAAAAGTGAAGGACCTCCTGCTCAAGAAACAATTGGCGACAAACCCTGACACGCAGCTCCTGGAAGATGTCGCGTGTCTTGTGTTTATCGAATATTACCTGGAGCCTTTTGCTGCGAGGCACAACGAGGAGAAAGTGGTTGACATTCTTCAAAAGACCCAGCGAAAAATGAGCGCCGCCGCAAAAGATGAACTGAGTCAACTGAATCTGTCGCCGGCGATCCGTTCATTGATTGAACGCGCGTTAAAGTTTTCCTGAGCTGTTTCTAACTGTCCGTTCCTTAGCGAGTTACACATCCGCCTGTCGGCCCCGCGCATCTTTCCGGATTTTTTATTGCAGGACTTTTATTTTATTTTCTTATTTGGGCCTTTTCGTTCGTTCGAAACGAATGCGTGGAGGCGGGCGGAGGAATTTCCCCCGCCTGAAAAAAGAAGCTTACCCGTTTAGGAGTCGAGGACAGTTGTGTGTTATAACGGAACAGAGGAAAGAAAATGGCTCCCAAGGACCTGGACAAACTGATAGAAAAATACCTGGAAGGAACGTGCTCAAAAGAAGAGCGCGCATTTATTGATTCGCTCTACTCGAACCTTGGCAGCAATCAGGATCTGCATTCCGACCCCCGTTTCGAAGAGAGGATCACCGCTGCGGAGAAAAATATTCTCCACCGCCTGCAGCAAGGCGTGGTCGCAGCAAGGGAGGGATCCCGCCGCAAGGCGATCCTGGTGTGGACATACACGGGCATCGCGGCGTCGCTCATCCTTGCCGTGTCGGTGGCCCTTTATTTTCTTCCGGCGCAAAACGCTGGGTTATCCCGCAGACAGGCTGCCACGCAGAGTTTCTCTTCCATTGAAAACACTTCGGCAACGGACAAGCGCGTCATTCTTCCGGATGGGAGCATCGTTGAGATGTCGCCTGCCAGCAGGATCCGTTTTCCAAATGACGCAAACATGCGGTCGCGCGAGTTGTACCTGGAGGGGGAAGCATACTTTGATGTGGCACATGACCCGGACCGCCCCTTTTATGTTTACGCGGGAGACATCGTTACAAAAGTCGTCGGCACCAGTTTTACTGTGACCGCTATTGGCAGGGATCCGAAAGTGACGGTCTCGGTGAAAACGGGAAAGGTGACCGTTTACTCCAAAAAAGCCCAGCACAAGAAAACGGTGCTCGTGTCCCGGCAGGAGGCCGTCTACAACAGAGAAACCGAAGTAGTGGCCACGCACGCGGTCTCGCAGGAGATCCTGAACAAGCAGAAGCAGAAGTTCGTCGAAATGCATTTTGAGGAGGCCGCCGTGCCCGAGGTGCTGGCGGAACTCACGAAAACGTACGACATCGACATCGTTTTCAACAGGGATGCGCTTTCCGGCTGCGTGCTTACGTCTTCCTTCCTGGAAGAAGGCCTCTACGACCGGATCGATGTCATCTGTACCGCCATCGGCGCCACGTATAAGATCGACGCCGCCAGGATTGTTATCGAAAGCAATGGATGCAATATTAAACCCAAACAGCAATGAACCATTTTACATGACTGCCACAATGAATGAAGGCCGATGATGTTGGAGCATCACCGGCCTGTAATAGTAGCCTCCCAGGGAGTTACTATCCGCTTTTGTGTTGTTAAACAAAAACTAATGAAGGTATGAATATCACTAAACCTTTTCAAGGTTTTCTTATCGTTTTTATGAAAATTGTACTGACCCAGGCATTGATTTTAACGACGTTCGCCGTTTGTTCGGTGGCGTCCGATCTGAAGGGTCAGGAAGTTTTGAAAAGCAAGATCTCCCTCAAAGTGAATGACCGGGAGATCCGAAAGGTCCTTTCCGAGATTGAAAGGAAGGCTGAGGTCACGTTTACGTACAGCTCGGCGATTGTGGATGTTACGCGCGAAGTATCGGTCGATTTCAAAAATGAAAAACTCTCCGACGTGCTCGCCCGCATACTCCAGCCGGACATCACCTACGAAGTAAGGGGCAACCGGATCATTCTGAAGCCGGTCGCTGCGATGGCCTCCGACGCGAAGCCGTTGATCGCAAATGAGCCCGCATCTTACTTTGCCGTCCAGGTCACCGGCACGATCACCGACGAAAATGGTGAACCGCTGCCCGGAGCAAACATCCTGGAAAAAGGAACGACGAACGGTACGACCTCGGATGTTGAAGGTAAGTTCTCGCTCTCTGTCATGGGAGAAAATTCCGTGCTCATCTTCAGCTTCATCGGCTACACCTCGCAGGAAATAGCGGTGGGCACACAGACAACATTCAACATTCAATTGGAGCCTGACACCCGGACGTTAAGCGAAGTGGTGGTTGTGGGTTATGGAACTGTGAAAAAAAGCGACCTCACGGGCGCGGTATCCTCCGTGAAATCTGAAGATCTTACGGCTTATCCTGCAATCGATGCCATGCAGGCACTGCAGGGGCGCGCTCCCGGCGTCAACATTTCGGCTACCAACGGTGCGCCGGGGTCGCCATTGAAAGTGAGGATCAGGGGAGGCACCTCGATTAACGCGAGCAGCGATCCCATCTTCGTCGTCGATGGCTTTGTGGGTGGCGCCATGCCTCCACCGGAAGACATCGAGTCCATCGAAGTGTTGAAGGATGCTTCCGCCACGGCGATCTATGGATCGCGCGGAGCAAACGGGGTCATCATGGTGACGACCAAACGCGGCAAGCAGGGAAAGCCCCAGATCAGTTTCAATTCATCGTTCTCCTCGCAGAAAGAGATCAACCGGTTAGATCTGCTGAATGCCGATCAGTTCACCGACTACATTACCGAGGCCCGGCCCGGGTTCCAGCCCGCAGGCTACAACACAGACTGGCAAGACCTGATCTTCCGCAGAGGCGCCGTTCAGAATTACCAGCTCTCGATCTCCGGCGCAAATGACAACGTCAGCTATTATTTATCGGGCGCCTACTTCGATCAGAAAGGCGTCATCATCAATTCTGCCTACGACCGGTTTTCGGTCACCAGCAACGTCAACGTAAAGGCCAGTGACAAATTCAATTTTGGGATGAACCTGTTCGCGCAAAGGAGCGGCACCGATGGAGTGAGAACGCAGGAAGGGTCGGGCGGCCTGACACCGGGTGTCATCGCTTCGGCATTCAAATTCGAGCCTGACCAGGGAATCTATAATCCCGACGGCACCTACACCACCGCG
>DASVOT010000058.1:0-4683 GCA_036383235.1 Chryseosolibacter sp. | reverse complement strand
TGTGATCGTCTCGACGCAGGCAGTGTCGATCCTGGGGACGCACCTGGCGGGATATCTTCCGATCCCGAAGGAGGAGACTCTTCTATTCACGCTCATGCTGTTCTTTTGTGGTTGCATGTTTTACATGGTCATCATTACCCTGGTGGTATACAGGTTATCTTTTTTTGAGTTGCAGGCGGAAGAATTCGGTCCTCCATACTGGATCAACATGGGTGCGGTGGCCATTACAACGCTGGCGGGCTCCATGCTGATTCTCAATCAGCACCAGTGGCATTTCCTTTCATTTGTGCTGCCGTTTCTGAAGGGATTTACTTTTCTTTTCTGGTCCATCGCCTCGTGGTGGATACCCCTTATTGTCATTCTGAGCATCTGGCGGTATGTGTTTAAGAAGTTACCCTTCCGTTACCATTCCCAATACTGGGGGATGGTTTTTCCGCTGGGCATGTACACGGTGTGTACGGCGAAGCTGGCAGAGGCCGCGGCATTGCCGTTCCTCTTCGCCATCGCCTCCCGCTTCGTTTATGTGGCCCTCGTGGCGTGGCTTCTTATTTCTATCGGCATGGTGGTCAGGATATGGAAGGCGGATTTTTACACGAAGCCCGTCATCAAGACGCAAAAACCTACTTCAACTTAATGCTATCGTTTATGATCGATCTTAAGAAACTTAATAACGTTGATCCGCTGAAACGGATGGTCGAAAAGGTATCCGGAGTAGAGGAGCTTTCTCCGATGGACCCTCCGGATCCTTTTGCGCCTCCGGTCGTCGATCGTGTTCCCTATGAAGACTTGCACCCATCTCTGCAAAAACTCATGGACGATCACAAGCTCTTAACGGAGAAGCTCAACGCGTTTGAGCAGGACCTGATCGGGTTTAAGAGGGAGGGCTGGGTTCTCGGGAAAGAAGCTGAGAGACGATTCTCCGCATTTTTCGCCTTCATGGACGATTCGATAACCAGGCATCACATGAAGGAGGAGAAAGTCCTTTATCCTTTACTCCATAAAAAACTGCTTGAGGCACGCGGCCCGAGCCTGGTGGCTTCTCCCAGGACGGCGGTTGATATGCTGGAAGACGATCATGTCAAGATCGGTCACCACCTGACGCTTATGTTCAATTTCCTGGCTCTTGCTCACCGGCTGCCGGAGGCCGCATGCAGGGCCCTGACCTTCGATGTCGCCACTGAACAGGGATTCGCCCTTATTGAGCTTCTCCGTTTACATATCTTCCGTGAAGAGAACATTGCCTACCCTCAGGTACATCGGCACCTTACGCGGGAGGAGTTCGAGCCCATGATGAAGGAGTTTGATTTACTCGACCGATACTGAAGCAGACGTAACGGTGTGTTAGGAACGGAGCACAGGACTTTGCAAAGTTTTCTTTTTTTTTCTTTGCCTTGTCTTGCGGCTCCTTTCCGGCATCGTCAGCGGTTCCAGCCGCCACCCAGGGCCCGATAAAGGGCGATCACGGAATGGAAAATTCCTTTCTTGACGTGGGCCAGCTCGAGCTCGGCTTCGAGCACGCTTTTCTGGGCGGTGATCACTTCGAGGTAGCTGGCATACCCGGAGGTAAACAGCACATTGGAAGTGGATACCGCTTTCTGCAGGGCATCTACCTGCTGCTCTTTCAGCTTATATATTTCCTGCAGGTTGCCGATGCTGCGGATGTTGTTCACCACTTCACCGTAGCCGGTGATGATCGTCTTCTGGTAATGGTAATATGCTTCCGCCCTTGCAGCCACAGAATAGTTAAACCCGGCGCGAATCCTGTTCTTGTTGAAGATGGGAGCGCTGAGACTTCCTAATAATCCGGCGGCCAGCGACTCGGGTGCCTGGAACAATAAAGATGATCTTAACGCATTCAATCCGACGTATGGCGACAGCGTTACAGACGGGAGGAAGGCCGCCCGCGCCGCCTGGACGTCGGCTTCTGCGGCCATCAACGCCAGTTCCGCCTGTTGGATGTCGGGTCTGTTCAGGATCAGGGCGGAAGGTATGCCAGCCTCAATGGTCGGCGGCAACGGTTGCTCACTGATGTCATTGCCCCTGGGGACGGGCTGAGGATATCGGCCTAAGAGCAGGTTTAACTGCGTTTCAAGTTCAATCGTTCTCTGCTGTTTTTCTTTTTCCAGCGCCTGCGTGCTGAGCAGCTGAGCGGTAAACTGCTGGACGGCGAGCTCGGTGGCACGGCCTCCCATTTTCTGGATCTGGATGATATCGAGCGCTATTTTCTGGAAGTTGATGTTTTTGCGCACGACTTCCAGCTCGTTATCAACGGAGAGGAGCTCATAGTACAGTCTCGCAATTTCCGCCACCAAAGCAGTGGTCACCAGATGTTTTCCTTTTTCAGAGGCGAGGAATCGTGAATAAGCCGCCTTCTTTTCATTCTTGAGTTTTCCCCAGACGTCCGCTTCCCAGGAGCTCTGCAGACCCAGGAAATATTCTTCCCGCAGGTTGTTTAGTTGCTGATCGGAGGGATTGTTGACCATGTTGTTGCCGACGCTTCCAAGGTCGGCGGATGCAACTCCCCGAAGCGAGGGGAAGAGCGCGCCCTTGCTGACGATAAAATTTGCCCTTGCCATCTCGACTCTTTGTATGGCCGCGCGAAGGTCAAGGTTGTTTTTCAGGGCGGTATCGATCAGCGCCACCAGGTGCGGGTCGGTGAAGAAGTCCTGCCACCGGATGCTTGCAACGGTAGCGCTATCGGTGTTTCCGATATACGTGTCCGGCATTTTTGCCGCGACGGGCAACGAAGGCGGGGTCGCCACCTTGCAGCCTGCGACGAGCGCCACTACAGGGATCAGGAATATAATTCTTGCCGTCGGTTTTTTATTGAACATGTTCACACGCTGGACTTTGGTATTTCGTTGTTGATGGATACAGGTACGGGCCTGGCGTTGGCAACGGACGCGGGCTTTTTTCTCTCCGTAAGGGAGGCAAACAAAACATACAGGCCCGGGATGACCAGGACACCGAAAACGGTGCCGATGAACATACCGCCGGCGGCGGCAGTGCCGATAGACCGGTTACCCATGGCGCCCGCCCCCGTGGCGATACACAAGGGGATAAGGCCTGCGATGAAGGCGAAGGAAGTCATGAGGATCGGACGCAGCCTCGATACCGAACCTTCCACCGCGGCCCTGGGAACAGAAACGCCTTCGTTTCTTTTTTGAATGGCAAACTCGACGATAAGAATAGCATTTTTTCCTAACAGCCCGATCAGCATGATGAGGGCAACCTGCGCATAGATGTTGTTTTGAAGTCCGCATACCTTCAACGCGAGCCAGGCTCCGAATATTCCCGCAGGCAACGACAAGAGCACGGGAAGGGGCAACAGGAAGCTTTCGTATTGAGCGGCGAGAACCAGGTACACGAAGACCAGTGAGATGATGAAGATATAGAGCGCCTGATCGCCGGATTTGACTTCTTCTCTCGTCATGCCGGCCCAGTCGAAGCCGTAGCCGCGCGGGAGTTGCTGCGCGGCGATTTCGCGTATGGTGTTAATGGCATCGCCCGTGCTGTAGCCTTCCGCCACCGTGCCGTTTATGCGCGCGCAGTTGTACATGTTGTAGCGCGTGAGTTGCTCGGGACCATACACCCTTTCCATGCGGACGAACGTGGAGAAGGGCACCATCTCGCCGTTCGAGTTCTTGACATAAAGCTGAAGGAGGTCTTCCGGTTTTGCCCGGTATTGCGGAGCAGCCTGCACCATCACGCGGTACATCTGGCCGAAGCGGACAAAGTTTGAGGTGTAATTTCCTCCCATCAGCGTCTGAAGGGTTCCCATCGCCTGTTCGATGGTGATCCCTTTTTTTGCAGCCATATCCTGGTCGACATGGATCATATACTGAGGGAAGTTCGGGTCGTAGTTCGTGTGCGCCTGGTCGATGGCAGGAGATCCCGCAAGCGCGGTTATGAAATTCTTTGTGACCGTTTCCAGCTCCTGCATGTCGCCACGTCCGGTTTTATCCAGGACCCTGATCTCAAAGCCGCTTGAGTTACCGAAGCCGGGGACGGTGGGAGGCGAAAAGAACTCAACGTCGGCGTCGGTTATCCCTTTTGTCCGTTCTTCCAGTATTTTGATAACTTCATTGACGGAATGCCGGCGCTCGTCCCAAGGTTTGAGGTTGACGATTCCCATGCCGAACGACGCTCCGGAAACCCCATTCACAAGGCTGTAGCCGGCAAGGGTTGAGGTGGCTTCGACAATGTCCATCCCGGCCGCCACCTTTTGTATTTGGTTCAACACGCGTTCGGTTCGTTCGACGGTGGCACCCGATGGAGCGGTCACGTTTATATACACCACGCCCTGGTCTTCGTTCGGGATAAAGCCGGTGGGCAGCACGCGGTTGATGCCCCAGGTGGCGGCGAAGAACGAGACGAGCAACGCCAGGGTTACCATTTTCCTACCGGCGACAGCCGCCACGGCGTTTTTGTAGCTGCCGGCAACCGTATCGTATGCTTTGTTGAAGGCGTCGAAAAAGCGCTGAAGAAAATTGTTTTTCTTCCGCTCCGTGTCGGATTCGCGCAGCAAAATCGCGCATAGCGCAGGCGTTAGTGTCAGCGCGTTCACGCCGGAGATCGCGATCGCGATGGCGAGTGTCAGGGAGAATTGCCGGTAAAATACGCCGACCGGTCCGGGCAGGAAGGCCACGGGAATAAAAACGGCAGACATCACGAGCGTGATGG
>DASVOT010000057.1:0-4316 GCA_036383235.1 Chryseosolibacter sp. | reverse complement strand
CGTCTGCCGCACTGCCTTTTTCAGGAGCGGCAAAAAATATTCCTCACTCACTGAAATATGTTTGGAAACGATGGCCATAAAATTATCCAGGGCCTCTCTTACCTCGCTGTTCTGATAATCGAAATACGGGCTTTTTATTTTTTTTGTTTCTTCGCGCCAGGTGAGCAGCAATTCGCGGATCACAAACATGTTTACCTGGGAAACGCTGCTCAATGAAAGGATTTCCTCTCCGCTTATTTTATTTTTCGTGGAAAAAAAGGATTTTGAAATCTTATCTGCATAGGCATCACCATACGCTGCTATTGCATCCAGACTGATTTTCTCGTCCATAAAAATTGATAATATCTTTCTTTCTGGTTTAAAGTTAACCGTTATTCGCTCAATCTCCATGCCCAAATAACGCAACATGGCGCGCATTATGATCGAAAACCTCTTTAAAAAGACCCTGGAGGCCGCAGACCATTCCAAAACGCTGTTGCAGCACTTCCACGATCACGGTATGGACTGGATGCATGCCTGCGGCGGAAAAGGACGATGCACGACCTGCAGGGTAATTGTCAGGGATGGCGCAGACCATTTTCAACCCATGACCGTCGCCGAACATACATACAGGCGAATGGGAGCGCTCGCCGCCGATGAACGACTCGCCTGCCAGGCCCGCATCCGCGGCGACGTCTCGCTGATGGTGCCGGAGGAATGCAAGCTTCCCCATGTGATCTATTCGGATGGAAACGAACGCGACGTCAGACCCTGATTAATATTTGAAAGTACCCCCGCGCTGGGTAATTTGCAGCATGTTTTATGAACCACATCTTGGAAACCGGTCTGCCCGGGAGCAGGCGGGCTGGATTGAGGTTATTTCCGGCTGTATGTTTTCCGGTAAAACGGAGGAACTGATCCGGCGGCTCAACCGCGCCATCATTGCAAAACAAAAAGTTGAGATCTTCAAACCCGTGGTCGATAAACGTTATCACCATCAGCATATCGTATCGCACAACGAAAACGCCATACGTTCCACGCCGGTCAACTTCGCAAGCGATATTTTATTGCCCGCGGGTGACTGCGCCGTAGTGGGCATTGACGAGGCGCAGTTTTTTGACGACTCCATCGTGGATATCTGCAATACGCTTGCCAACAGCGGCAAGCGCGTGATCGTGGCGGGTCTTGATATGGACTACGAGGGAAAACCATTCGGTCCAATGCCCCAGCTGCTCGCCATCGCCGAATTTGTTACAAAGGTGCATGCGATCTGCGCTCAGACCGGACAGCTTGCCTCGTTCTCGTTCCGGTTAAACGCGGATGACAAACAGGTGATGCTGGGTGAAAAGGATCTGTATGAAGCCCGCAGCCGGACCGCCTTCCTCCAGGGGATCAAGGCCAGGAAGAACCGCTGACATGGCGGGCGTCGGTGGGAAAAAAAGAAATGAAAACGCATTATAACGAAGTGGCTATACGTTTGATTGTTCTGGAAATCGCGCTCTTCGGGGTCCTCCTGGCATCTCCGTGCCGGTCGCAGACTGCTATCCCGATCGGCACCTGGCGCATGCACCTTTCCTTCAACAACATCCGCTCGGTCGAGGCGGCTCCTTCGAAAATATTCGCAGCCAGTGAAAGCGGTATCCTCGTCGTGAACCTCCAGGACAAAAGCCTCAGCACCTACACCAAATTAAATGGACTGAATGGCACAGGTATCACCAGCATCCGGTTCGACCAGGCAAAGAGCCTCCTGCTGGCCGGCTATGAGGACGGCAACCTCGACCTGCTCAGGGGAAACACAATCCTGAATTTTGACCGGCTCAAGAATGCAGAAGTCGCCAGTCCGAAAAAGATAAACGATATTCGAACGCGCGACGATTTCGCTTATCTCGCGACAGCCTATGGCGTCGTACTTTTTGATCTGAACCAGCTGGAGATCAGGGAAACGTGGCGGGACCTCGGCGCCTCGGGAGAAGCGCTTCCGGTCTATCAAACGGCGTTTTTACATGACAGCGTTTACCTGGCCACCCGAAACGGAATCCTGGCGGGAAAGATGACAGACAACCTGCTGGACTACAACGTATGGAAGCGATTCAATACGGGAAATTTTTCCGGTCCCATCTCGTCGATCGCCAGTTTCAACAACAAAGTGTACGCCGCAGGACCATCCGGCCTTTATCACCTCGGCGATGGAGCCTGGGTACAGGATCCCGTCCTGCAGGCAGCCACCATTCAATCGCTCTCATCATCGGACAAGAACCTGCTGATGATATCGGATTCGACAATATGGGCCATGAATACTTCAGGACAGCTGTCGGAAATTACCGACCGGCTCATTACCGCTCCCGACGCTGTCAGCCAGGATGACGTCGGAAATTATTGGGTGGGTGATCAGACGGCAGGACTCATCTCCGATGCCGGTGGATCGTTTTCATCGTATGTTCCAAATGGCCCATCGATGTCTGCTGCATCGAAAATGGTATTTCATGAGGGAAAATTATTCGTGCTGCCCGGAGGGTTCTCCGCCGCCGGCGAACCCCTGAACATCCCCGGCGATCTGAATGTCTATGACAACGGAAAATGGTCGGCGCTTAAACAACCCTTCTCTGATCTCACGGATATCGCTTTCGACAACGACCGCACGTACCTGTCAAGCTTCGGGTCCGGAATTGCGAAGACAGACCTGTCTGGTGACACAACCCTGCTGGATGCGGCGAACAGCCCGTTGTCAGCTTCGGATCCGCAAAAGTCAAACATCACGGCGATGAAGGTTTCGGCTGATGGGCTCTGGATTGCAAACTACGGCGGCAGCGAGCCACTGCACCTCCTGAAGAATGATGGCACCTGGGAATCGTATTCGTTTGGTTATCCGAACGAACAGAGACCGACAGCGCTCTCCGTCGACAGCAACGGCAATGTCTGGATGGCTCTGAATGCCGGGTCCGGCGGAGGCGTCGTCGTCTATGACCGTCGATCGGCGAGATCCTACTATATAACAAATGCAGCCGGTGCCGGCGGGTTGCCCGATATGAATGCAAGATCGCTGGCTACAGACAATGACGGTTACACGTGGGTGGGTACCGATGCCGGCGTCGCGTATTTTTACTCGCCGGCTAACGATGCGATCAAACCCATTTACGAGAACCGGTTCCTGTTGCGCGACGAGAAGATCACGGCTATCGAAGTGGATGGCGGCAACCGGAAATGGATCGGGACGGAGGAGGGCGTGTGGCTGTTCAGCTCAACAGGTGAAACGCTCGTGCAGCATTTTACACCTGAAAACAGTCCGCTGCTTTCCGGGATCATCCGGGACATCGAGATCAATGATGAAACAGGTGAAGTTTTTTTTGCCACCGACAGGGGCATCGTGTCCTATCGCGGCGACGCGGTGCCCGGTTTGCAAAAATTCAGCAAGCTGAAGATCTTTCCCAATCCGGTCCATCCCGGCTTCAGCGGAACCGTGGGCATCACCGGTCTCTCGACAAACGCTTTTGTCAGGATCACGGACGTAAGCGGGAACTTGATCTGGCAGACACAGGCCAACGGAGGCATGGCCACCTGGAATGTCCGGGACCAGAACGGCCGTCATGCCGCGACGGGGATTTACCTCGTCTTTGCATCGGATCAGGACGGGTCCGAAAGTGTCGTTGGAAAGATCGCCGTGATAGAATAGCCCTTCACCAGCATCGCCGAACTGATGATCTTCAAGACACGCGGAATTGTTTTCAGGTTCACAAAGTTTCAGGAAACTTCTATCATCGTGACGATCTTCACGGAAATGTTCGGTTTGCAGTCTTACCTGGTCAATGGGGTGCGAAGCAAAACTTCCAGGAACAAAATTGCGCTCTACCAGCCACTGACGCTGCTGAATCTTGTCGTCTACCACCGCGAGCATGCCAACATTGAACGGATCAGGGAAATCTCGTGTCTTCATCCTTACCGCACCCTTGCTTCCGATGTAAAGAAATCAACGCTGGCGATGTTCCTTACCGAAATGCTCAATAAGACCGTGAAAGAGGAAAGCCATGCGGGAGAAGTGTTTCAATTCCTGTGCGATTCCTTTATCGCTCTGGATACATTGACCGGGGGATACGAAAATTTCCACATTGTCTTTTTATTGAAACTCAGTCGTTACCTTGGGTTTGGCGTTTACAGCGCGAACGAAGTGCTTGGCGGAAATGCAGCCGGTAAAGAAACGGTGGATCTCCTGGACCGCTTTCTCAATGCCGGATACGATACGAACATCAGTATGACCAACGCGCAACGCCGCACCTTGCTGGACCTCCTGCTCAAATTCTACGCTCGCCATATTGAACTGGGAGAGATCAGATCCGTACAGG
>DASVOT010000056.1:0-3718 GCA_036383235.1 Chryseosolibacter sp. | reverse complement strand
TGACGGCGGGGTTCGACTCGTCCATTTTCTGTTTTTCCTCGAACGAAAAGTCGTCGGATACTTCCATGATCATGAACAGCCTGTTTCCAGCCCGGAACAGCTCCATCCGTTCCACTCCCGAATCCCTGATGCTCTTCAATATTTCCTCCGATACCGCCCTGTGGTGCGCTTCGTATTCCGCAATGAGCCTGGGGTCATCTTTCAGATCGAGGGCCAGGTAATAGTGTCTCATGCCGGCTGCTGTTTTACCTTGTACCCGCTCCATCCATAGTAGACCACGAACAGGAAGCATAGAGCGGGCAGAATAAAGGATTGTTGAATGCCGACCCGTTCGGCGATCAGTCCCATGACAGGCGGAAGGATCGCACCGCCGACGATCGCCATGATGATAAAGGACGAGCCGAGCTTGGTATGCTCGCCCAGGTCTTTCACGCCGAGCGCGAAGATGGTGGGGAACATGATCGACATGAAGAAATTCACGGCAAGCACCGAGTACACGGCAATCCTGCCTTCCGCGAAGACCCCCATGAAGCAGAGGACACACGCCACCACACCGTAAAATGTAAGGAGCTTATGGTCTTTGATGAACGTCATCAGCCAGGTGCCGAGGAACCTCCCGGCCACGAACAGGAATGTTCCCACGGCCATGTAGTTCTTGGAGGCGATCTCTTTGGAAGTACCCGGGATGAGATCGATAATGTAATTAATCGTGATTCCCCAGATCCCCGCCTGGGCACCCACATAAAACAGCTGGGCGATGACGGCCCACATGAGATGTTTCCTCCTGAAGATCTGCTTATCAAATTTGAGCTTTCCTTTCTTTTCAGGTTCCGGCATCCTGGTGAGGTAAAAAAGGAAGGCGACCACCAGCACGGTGCCCGCGATCAGGCTGTAAGGAAAGATCACCGCCTCAGCCGCCTGTTGCTTTTCGGCTGCGCTGGCCATCGCCCCCTCGTTGCCGGCGAAAATAAATTGTCCCGCGATCCACGGTCCCACGACGAGCGCCACGCCATTGAACGATTGGGAGAAGTTCAACCGTTGCACCGAACTGCTGGCAGGGCCCAGGATGGTGACATACGGATTGGCTGCGGTCTCCAGGAAAGCAAGCCCGCTGGCAATGATGTATAAGGCGATGAGAAAAAAACCGAAGGTCAGCAGGTAGGCGGAGGGTATGAACAGCAAGGCGCCCAGCGCATACAGCAGCAGTCCAACCAGGATGCCTTTTTTATAGGAGTACCGTTCCATGAACAGGCCCGCGGGGATTGCGATGGTAAAATATCCGAAATAAAAGGCCGTCTCCACCAGCATGGCTTCCGCGCGTCCAATCTCAAATACGGGTTGAAAATGTGCGATCAGTGCCGAATTGAGAATGTTGGCCATCCCCCATAAAAAAAACAAACTGGTTACGAGGATGAACGGAATGACATACAGCTTTCCGGTCGTTGCGGCGGTTGCTGGAGTTTCTGCTTGTATCATATTGGTTTGTTAAGGCGGCGAGACACTATTGCTTCAGCGCTTGAAGAGCCCGGTCGAGATGAACGTATCCGCCGTCGACGTGGATCAGTTGTCCGGTGGTGTGGCTTGATCGTTCCGACAACAGGAACGCGACCATGTTCGCAATCTCTTCCGGCGTGGTCATCCGGTTCCCCAGGGGTATCCGCTCGTTGATCTCGCGCAGCTTTTCCTCAGGGTCCGGCAGCGTATGGATCCATTTTTCATAGAGCGGCGTATACGACTCGGCCACGATCACCGCATTTACGCGGATGCCGTACTTAAGCAATTCCACGGCCCCTTCCCGCGTCAGAGCATTACGCCCTCCGTTGGCAGCGGCATAGGCGGAAGTGCCGCCCTGTCCCGTTTCGGCCACCTTCGATCCGATGTTGACAATGGCTCCCTTCGATTTCTTCAACTCCGGCAGAACATGATGGGCCATCAGGTAATAATGCACCACGTTCCTGTGGAGGGACTGCATGAACGCTTCGTACGATCCGTGTTCGAGGTTTACGCCGTCGTTCACGCCGGCGTTGTTCACAAGGCCTTCCACCCATCCGAAATGCCTGACGATCTTCTCAACCGCCTCTTTACATTCGGCCGGACGCGTAAGTTCGGCCACTACCTGAAAGCCCCGTCCGCCGATCTTCCTGAGCACAGCCTCGTTATCCGCGACATCTCTTCCCACGACGACGGGAATGGCGCCTTCGCGTGCAAGCACCTGCACAATACCTTCTCCGATACCTTTTGCACCTCCGGTGACGATGATGACTTTGTCTTTGAGCAGCAGATCCATAGTGTTAAAGATTATAAAATCTTTTCGCATTCTCACCAAGAACCTTCTCCTTTTCTGCGGCAGAAAATTGTTTGAGATAATTCTGAACGATCGAAAGTTGCCCGTCATAGGAAGCCGCCACCAGGCACACGGGCCAGTCGGAGCCGTACAGCAGCCGGCTGGTGCCAAACGATTCGAAGACCACATCGAGAAAAGGAACAAAATCCTCGTACTTCCACCCGGGCCACCGCGCTTCGGTTACCATGCCGGAAACCTTGCACGACACATTCGGAAATGCGGCCACCGCCTTCATGTCCCTCTTCCATTGCGCCAGGTCTCCTGTGGCAATTGGCGGCTTGGCGAGGTGGTCGACAACGATCTTTGTTTCAGGAACCTGTTTTAAGAAATCAAGGGATTCCGTCAGCTGGTGATGATAAACCAGGAGGTCGTAGGTAAGATCAAACGCGGCCAGTTTCCTCACTCCGTTAATAAAGGAAGGTTGCGCGAGAAAGCCCGGCTTCTCCCCCTGCACGATATGGCGAAAGCCCTTCAGTTTCTTCAGTTTCGAAAAATATTCCAGCCTGGAACCCAGGTTTCCGTTCCGCAGGTCGATCCAGCCTACCACTCCTTCGATAAATTCGTGCTGGTTCGCCAGTGACAGTAACGAAAGCGTCTCATCCTCGGTCTGGTCCACCTGCACGACAACGGAACCCGCGATGCGATTCTTTTCGAGCAGAGGCTTCAGGTCGGCGGGCTGAAAATCGCGGCGGATCGCCTTCATCTCGTCGGTGATCCACGAGTGCCTTATGGGATCGTATTTCCAGAAATGCTGATGCGCGTCGGTCATGCTGGCTGTTGGCTATTGGCTATTGGCTTTTAGCTCAAGGCTTCCACGCCCGGGCTACCTGCTTCTGTTCGCTGAGGCCCTCGATTCCCAATTCGACCACATCGCCCGGCTTCAGGTACGTCGGGGGATTCAATCCCATCCCGACACCCGCAGGTGTGCCCGTCGAGATGACATCGCCGGGAAGGAGCGTCATAAACTGGCTGATGTAGCTGACGAGGAACGGCACCCCGAAGATCAGGTCGTTGGTATGGCTGTCCTGCAGCATCCTGCCGTTCACTTTCAGCCAGAGGCGAAGGTTGCCGTAGTTGGGAAGCTCGTCTTTCGTGACGAGCCAGGGGCCCAGCGGAGCAAAGGTGTCGGCGCTTTTTCCTTTCACCCACTGCCCGTTGCGCTCGAGCTGAAACTCCCGTTCGCTGTAATCATTGTGGAGGCAGAATCCCGCGACATAATCCATGGCTTTCGCCTCCTCCACATAACTGGCTTTTTTTCCCATCACCACGGCAAGCTCGACTTCCCAGTCCGTCTTCTTGCTGTTCCTGGGAATGATCACATCTTCGTTCGGGCCTGTGAAGGACGTCGTCGACTTGAAGAAAATGATCGGCTCC
>DASVOT010000055.1:0-7692 GCA_036383235.1 Chryseosolibacter sp. | reverse complement strand
CGACCGGAACGCCGTCTTCATCCGCGCCCAATTCGAGCCGGGAGGTACTACGCTGAATTTCATCGACCCGAAGATCATCACCGATCGGGGCCTGCAGTACTTCAAATATCTGCGCTTCAATTTTGACTTCAGGAAAATACGCGTGCTGAGCACATGGGCGACGTTCGCCTATCGGGTGAACACCGGTGTGGCCTACTCGTACGGTTCCGACCGCTCGCTGCCATACGAAAAATATTATTTTGCAGGGGGCAGCAACAGCGTACGCGCGTGGAGGCCGCGAAGGCTCGGCCTCGGCTCCGTACCTCCTCCTCTTAGCACGGAAGCGATAAAGGGCGACCCAATAGCCGATGGGTTATTCAACTACCGGATCGAAAAGCCCGGAGAAATTCTGCTCGAAGGAAGCATGGAGCTGCGAAGCAAGCTATTCGGCTTTGTCGGCGGCGCGCTTTTCCTTGACGCGGGCAATGTGTGGTTGTTCAGCCAGCGAACCCGGACCAACCCGGAGACAGGAGAAATCGAACCCGTGCCGGGAAACTCACAATTCAAAATCAATTCCTTCTACAAGGAGCTCGGCATCGGCACCGGTGCAGGATTGCGGTTCGACTTTACCTTCCTCGTCCTCCGTTTCGACATCGGCGTGAAAGTCTATGATCCCGGACGCGATGCCGGTGACCGGTTTGTACTGGACAAAGCCAAATTCTTCCGCCCTTTCGCGACCAGGACAGCCGACGGCGGCTACACGAACTACAAGGAGCCCGTTATCTATAACATCGGGATCGGATATCCGTTTTGACCGGCGAATTCACGGATGCCCTCGAGGCTCGGATTCTTAACAATCCCTGTTGCTGGTGAATCAATAGTCTAATAAGCGCTGAAGGGCCTCCCTCACTTTCTCAGTATCGGGAAGCATCGCGCGCTCAAGATCAATGTTCAACGGAACGGCCGGCAGGTTCGCGGCCCCCAGCGTAAAGACGGGGGCATCCAGGTCTTTGAAACATTCCTCCGAGATCCGTCCCGCCAGCGATTCAGCAAATGAATTCAACAACGGCTCCTCTGTCAGCACAAGCACGCGGCTGTGTTTCCTGACCGCCGCGACGATCGCTTCCCAGTCGATGGGCTGAAGCGTGCGCAGATCCAGGATCTCGACCTGGTCCGGGAACCCGGATGACGCTTCCCTCGCCCAATAGACACCCATGCCGTAGGTGATGACGAGCATACTCTCGCCCGCATCGGTCTTCTCCCGCGAGGCGCGCTGCACGATATTCGATTTGCCCAGCGGAATGATATAGTCGTCGTCCGGCTCAGGCATTTTTGCTTCCGATGTTCCGGGGACCTTTGACCAGTATAATCCCTTGTGCTCCAGCAAAACCACAGGATTCGGATCGTAGAACGAAGCCTTCAGCAACCCTTTCATGTCGGCAGCGTTGGAGGGATACACGACTTTAATTCCGCGTATGGTGAGCAGGGTAGATTCAATACTTCCGGAGTGGTAGGGTCCACCACCTCCATACGCACCCACGGGAACGCGGATGAGCGCCTGGACCGGAAATTTTCCCTGCGACAAAAAACAACTCTTCGAGATCTCCACGACAAGCTGGTTGAAGGCAGGCCAGACATAGTCTGCGAACTGCACTTCCACGATCGCTTTTGCGCCGACCGCAGACATCCCTACCGTTGACCCGACGATATAGGCTTCCTGGATGGGCGTATTGAACACGCGGTCGTCGCCGTATTTCTGCGCCAGCGTCGCCGCCTCCCGGAAGACTCCTCCCAGTCTCTTTCCAACGTCCTGTCCATAAAAAAGGGCTTCCGGGTTTTTGGCCAGTATGTCGTCGACGGCATGGAGGGCCGCGTCGACCATCAGGATCTTCTCCGCTCCTTCCGGCGAGCGGACGCCCCGCTCCTCCTTCACGGGCGTCTCTGCGAATTCAAATTTCTCAAGGTCCCTGGCTTCGGGATCGGGAGCCGCAACGGCGCGCTGAAAATCCTCCCCGACTTTCCTGATGGCGGCCTGCTCGATGTCTGTCAGCGTTGGCTCGTCCTCGCCGGCCGCGAGCAGATACCGTCTGAAGCGCGGGATGGGGTCAAGCTTTTTGTGAGCGTCAAGGTCCTCCCGATACCATTCCCTGCGGACCCCGGAGGTATGGTGCCCCAGCAAGGGACATTTTGCGTGGACCAGCATCGGATGTCTCTTCTTTCGTACGTAGGCAATCGCTTTCTGTACTCCAAGCCAGGAATCGAGGAAGTCAGCGCCATCGACGGCCATGCGCTCAAGGCCTCTGAAGCCTCCTGCATATTCGTAGGCGTCCATTGCGCGCATTTCCTTTCCCGTCGCCGAGATACCCCAATCGTTATCCTGAACCAGGTACAGGATGGGCAGTTTCCTGAGTACGGCCATCTGAAACGCTTCGGACACTTCGCCCTCGGTGACGGCCCCGTCACCCAGCGAGCACAACACGATCGGGTTGTCTTCGCCCTCGGCCCTCAGCAGCCCGCGTCCCTCCAGGTAGCTGATGCCATGGGCCATGCCGGTTGCCGGGATCGCCTGCATTCCCGTGGCTGCGCTCTGGTGCGGCAGCGTGGGAAAACCCGGACGCCTCAAGGCAGGGTGCGCGTAATACGAACGCCCACCCGTAAACGGGTCGTCGCGCTTGGCGAGAAGCTGCAGCATGAGCTCATATGGCTCCATGCCGATGCCAAGCAACATCGATTCATCGCGGTAATACAAAGACGCATAGTCGCAGGCTTTCAGCTGCATGCCCGCGGCCAGCTGAATGGCTTCATGTCCGCGGGAGGTGCTGTGCACATACCTGCATAGCTCCCGGTTTTCGTCGTAGACTTCCGACATGCGCCGGGCCGTGCACATGAGGCTGTAGGCGTTCAGCAAAATCGCCGGGTCGGGATCGGACCTCGTCTTTTTCTTCACTCTCGGTTTCTGCGCGACGGCCATGGTGCTCGGAATTTGTCTCGTTTAAAGATAAACAATTCGGTTGCCAGATGCCACATGCCGGGTTTTGGTTTTTGGTCTTTCGTTTGACACCTTTACATCACATTTCATTGGGAATACGAAAACCATGCTTACAAAAGAGCAAGTACGCGACTGGTTCATGAGCCTGCAGCGGGAGATCTGCGAACGGCTCGAAGAGGCGGACGGGAAGGGAAAATTTATCAGCGATGCGTGGGACCGCCCCGGCGGAGGGGGTGGTGTGTCACGCGTGCTTACGAAGGGAACGATCATTGAAAAAGGGGGCGTGAACTTCTCCGCTGTCTGGGGCAAGACGCCGGAGTCGACGCTGAAGCTCCTGAAGCTGCCGCTGCCGGACAAAGGCGAGCATCCCGAATTTTTCGCCACCGGTGTCTCGGTCGTACTTCACCCCTACCATCCGCTCGTGCCCATCATCCACATGAATGTGCGCTACTTCGAGGTGCAACCTTACGGACATACGCAGGAGGAAGTCTCCTGGTTCGGCGGAGGAATCGACCTCACTCCGCATTATGTCAATGAGGGAGACGCCCGGTATTTTCACCGGCAGCTGAAGGCGGTTTGCGATGCGCACCACCCCTCCTACTACGGCACGTTCAGCAAATGGGCGGACGATTATTTTTTCCTCCGGCACCGGAATGAAACACGGGGCGTGGGCGGCATTTTCTTCGATTACCTGAGAGCCGAAAACGGGTTCACAAAAGAGTCGCGATTCGAATTCGTCAAAAGTGTGGGAAACGCGTTCGCGCCGATATACACGGACCTGATGACCCGCAACCATGCGCTTCCATTCGGAGAAAAAGAAAAGCAATGGCAATACCTCCGCAGGGGCCGGTATGTGGAGTTCAACCTGGTATGGGACCGCGGTACAAAGTTCGGCCTCGAAACCGATGGGAGGACCGAGTCGATCCTGATGAGCCTGCCGCCCCAGGCGAACTGGGAGTACAATCACCACCCGGAGCCGGGATCGGCGGAAGAGAGAACACTCTCGTTCCTGAAGAAGGGGGTCGACTGGGTTAATTAAGCATCCGCAATCGCGAAGCGGCCAGGCAAAGCCCGCACGGCCGGACCTTGTACCCCGGTGCTACCAGATGTATGTGCCCACGGCGCCTGGCGCAAGCGTTGACTCGGCCGCCTGGCCCTTGAACCTGATCGCGAAGCTTTTGCGCGCATCGCTGTCGTTCACCACAATCAGCACCTTTTTTCCTTCCGGCGTGACAAAGGCCGCATTGTGCAATCCATCCGGGATGTTTGAATCGACCCTGACGGAGCCGGGCCTGACGAATTTCGAGGCGTGTGCGATGATGTAATACGAAACGTTCCTCGTAACGGTAGGGCCGATGGTCAGCGCTCCCATGCAGGTTGTGCAGCCGCCATCGTCCGTGTGCGGGTTGAACTGCGGATCGGCGGCCAGGTTCCATTCCAGGACATTCCTGCTCCAGTTGCGTGTGGCCCCTACGATAAGATTTTTCGTATGCCACCGGAGGTCTTCGTCGAATTTCCCCTCGCCGGAAGTCCACTGTTCCGTGAAATACAGGTTCTTGTCCGGATGCGCTTCATGCACTTTCGACAATGCCCCGATCTCGCCGATATAAAGGTGGAAGGCGGAGCCGTCAATGTATTGGCGCGCATCCGGGTCGTCGAGAATGGAGATCGGATATTCCGGGTGATCGCAATTGTGATCGAAGACTACGATTTTTGTTTTGATACCCGCATTGGCAAAGGCGGGGCCGAGGTTGGCCTTTACAAATTGCGCCTGCTCTTCGGCGGTCATCAGCATGCTGGGTGTGTTGCCGGGATTCTCCGGCTCGTTCTGCAGGGTGATGGCGTCGATAGCAATCCCTTCCTTCGCCATCCCCTCAATGTATTTGACAAAGTACCGGGCGTAGGCGTCGTAGAACTCAGGCTTCAGGCTTCCGCCTTTCGGCAGATTATTGGTCTTCATCCACGGGGGCGCAGACCAGGGGCTGCCCATGATCCTGATCGCCGGGTTGATGGCTATGATTTCCTTTAGCAAGGGAATGAGATGCGCCTCGTCCTCTCTCAGGCTGAAATTTTTCAGCTCGGGGTCCGTTTGCCCTGCCGGCAGGTCGCAATACGAGAACACATGGTCATCGAGGTCGGAAGCTCCGATGCTGACACGGAGGTAGCTGATGCCTATGCCCTTGCTATCGGTCAGAAACAGTTCCCTGAGCAACGCGCTCCGCTGGCTGGCATCGAGCTTTTGATGGATGAGGTCCGCGCTTCCCCCGGTGAGGGCATAGCCGAAACCGTCGATCGTTTGATAGTGCTTCGTCGTATCAACGTCGATCACCGACTCCAGGGTGGTTTGTCCCTTGAAATCCGGTCCACCCCGTTCCTCAAGCAGGGAGACCTTATCGCCGGTGGTCATCCAGAAGGCAACGTCCCGGTTGCCCGTTTCCGGGGGCGCGTCATCCTGGCCGGGCGTGCACCGGGTTAAAGAAAGTACCGCGCATACCAATACGATCTGGGATAACCTGAACCGCTCTCTCATCTTCGACAAAATTTAAAAGAGTCGCCTCCGGTTACGGAGACGACTCGGAAAAATAAAACAACGAACAAATTTACTGACTACGATCAATACCCGGGATTCTGGACAAGCTTCGTATTCTTATCCCGTTCCGATTGGGGAACAGGCCAAACCAGTTTCTCTTCGGTCAGGTTATAGCCAACGGGATTTCCGTCCTGGTCGATGGCTGTATTCACTTCCTCGATGGCGCGTCCCGTGCGTTTGAGATCAAACCAGCGATGACCTTCAAAGGCGAGCTCAAGGCGTCGCTCATTGGCAATGACCACGCGCATATCGGCCTGGTTGGTGGGCGCAACCGGATCCAGGGAAACCCGCGCCCGGATTTCGTTGACAAGGTCCGCTGCGCCGCTCACGTCGCCCAGTTCATTGAGGGCTTCGGCCTTAAGCAGGAGAATGTCGGCGAGCCGATAGATGATAAAATTCTGGGCACCGCTGAAATCGCGGTACTTGTTGATGAACGGATACTGCGAGGCAGGCCAATGCGCGTCGGTCCATTTGCCGGTGACGTCTTCAAAGACGATGCTGGCGTTCTTACGGATGACATCCCCGGCGTCGTCGAAAGCTTTCACCAGGTCGTTGGACGGAGTGTTGAATTTCTTCCAGTCAGTGCCGGCAAACATGAATACACCCCAGTTTCCGCCCGTATCCCAGCCGTAGCAGTTGATCTCAAAGATGGATTCGGAGGAATTCTCGTGAGCGTTATCCCAGAGTTGATCGTACTGCGGAAGCAAGGTATAGCCCTGGGCGATGACCGCGTCGCAATACTCCTTGACCTTATTCCAGTCGTGGGGCTCGATGGTGGCGTATACTTTTGCAAGCAACGCATTGGCCGCGCCGACGGTTGCATACCCTTTGTCAGGGGCGGTTGTGCGCACCGTGCTCACGGCAAAGACGGCGTCGCGGATGATCTGGTCATAGACCGAATCCTTTGATGTGCGCGCGGGAAACAGCAGCGGGTAAACTTCTTTCAGGTTTTCCGGGCTGATCGACTTCACCTCACGGGTGACGAGCGGAACGTCGCCGAAAAGCCTCACAAGGTCAAAGTAGGCAAAGGCCCTGATAAAGGAAGCTTCGCCTTTTATTTCCTGCCTGCGTCCTTCCGACAGCGCCGGGTCGGTTACAAGATCCACGTTGTTGATAACGCGATTGGCCTTTCCGATCATCGAGTACAGGTAAGCCCAGTCGCGGCTCACGTTGCTGTTCGTGGCTTCAATCTCATAATCGTCGATCTGGAAGTTGGCCGGGTTGTCTGCGCCGGCATACGCGTCGTCTGACTGCGCGTCTCCGTTGAACAAACGGTCGAGCATGAAATACTCGTTCTTGAAATCGTTGTACACGCCATTCAATGCAGCCTCGGCATCATCAGCGGTTTTGTACAGGAGCGTGTCGCCCGCGGTATTCGAGACGGCGATTCCCTGCGACACCGGTTTTTTGTCGAGAAAGTCCTCGCAGGACACCACCATTGCGGCGGAGGCGGCCAGCGCGATGAAATTAAATATTTTGGTCTTCATGGGATATTCGGTTATTAGAACTCGAGATTAATTCCAAAAGTAACGGTCCTGGCCTGCGGATAGGTTCCATAGTCTACACCAAGTTCCGTTGCGCTTCTTCCGAAGGCGTTCACCTCGGGATCAAAGCCTGAATAATTGGTGAATGTCAGCAGGTTCTGACCGGTGGCATAGATGGATAGCTTGTGGGCGCCGAATTTTTTGAGAAGCTCGGGGTTGAAGTTGTATGCCAGTGTAATGGCTTTTAACCTCACATACGAGCCATCCTCAACGAAGCGCGTCGAGTTTCTCACGTTGTTGATGTCGCCCGCGCGCGGAATATCGGTGATGGTGTTCTCCGGTGTCCACCGGTTCAGCACGGCGGTCGATTGGTTTTTACTGTCGAACATTCCTTCGAGGTCCACGCGGGTGGCATTGTACACATCGTTTCCGACGCTGCCCTGAAAGAAGATGTTGAGGTCAAAGCGCTTGTAGGAAAGGTTGTTCGTGAGTCCGAACGTGAAATCAGGCTGCGCGCTGCCAATCACCTGGCGGTCGTCCGGATCCAGGATCCCGTTGTTGTTGAGGTCCTTGAACTTCATGTCGCCGGTATCAGGGTCCACTCCTTCCGCAACATATCCGTAAAAACTTCCCAGAGGCAGACCTGCCTT
>DASVOT010000054.1:0-15726 GCA_036383235.1 Chryseosolibacter sp. | reverse complement strand
AAGTCACCATCATTGGTGAGAAGAAGGAGCCCCGTAGTATTTCGATCCAGGCGCCCGACAGGATAGATCCGTTCTTTAACCGCTGTCCCAACCAGGTGCATGACCGTTTTTCTTTCCTGCGGATCATCGGTGGTGGTGAGAAAACCTTTCGGCTTGTTCATGAGAATATACACGGGTTTCTCGGCACGCAAAACGCGCTCTTCATAACGGACCTCATCGCCGGGACTGACTTTATAACCCAGCTCTGTAATGGCCTTTCCGTTCACCGAGATCAACCCCATCTTGATCAGCTCGTCCGCCTCACGCCTGGAGGAGACACCGCTGTTCGCGATGTACTTGTTAAGTCTTATTTTGTCACTCTTTGGAGTATCCGGAGAGTCGGCGGTTGTCATTCTCCTGCGATGGCCTGTAAGGTGCGGGCTGCCGAACGACCCTTCGCGAACCGGCTTAGTCCTGTATGATTTCTTGTATGGCTTGCCGAACGAATCGCCCCGTCCTTTGCGCCTGTCGGGCCGTTCTCCGGCGGCAGGTTTTCGCTTACCCGCGGAGATTTTTCGGTCGTCCGATTGTGAAGAGAAACGTGTCTTTCCGGCTGGTCTGGGTTCTTGCAACGGAGGTGCGGCGGAGGTGCCGTAACGCGAAGGGCCAGGCCTGGACTTATTGAAAGATCCGCGTGTGGAATCTTTTCGGTCCACTTTCCCGGCATGTTTGGCGAAATTTTTTTTCTTGGCTGCGAAAGGTCTGTCCGGCCGCGCTTCTTTGTCAGATTTCTTAAATCTCGCCGGGTGGCTGCCTTTTTGTGTCCTCGCTTCCGGATGGTTTGAAACCCTCCGTCTGCGTCCGCCTTCGTTACGTCTGGGCATCGGGCTCCTTCGTTTCAGAATTTTCCCCGATCATATTCACTTCTGTGCTGAAATCTTTTGGCGTTGGCAATTCAACAAGATCGCTGATCCCAAAATACTCCATAAATTTCATAGTGGTGCCGTACAACATGGGCCGCCCGATCGTTTCGGCCTTGCCTGTAATTTCAATAAGACCCTTATCCAGTAATTTCTGTACGGCGTAATCGCAATTCACGCCCCGTATATTTTCAATTTCTGTTTTTGAAATGGGCTGTTTGTAAGCAATGATGGAAAGGGTTTCCATTGCGGAAGTCGACAGTCTTTTTTTCGATTGCTGCTTCAACAATATACTGATGCTGGCCTGGTAGGCCGGTTTTGTCAGGAATTGGTAACCGCCGGCAGCTTTGAACAGCTGAAAAGCAAACTCGTCTGACGCATACTTTTCCTCCAGCCGTTGAATAGCGCCCATGATGTCTTCTTCCGGAACATCCGCGTTAAACATTTCCGACAGGCATGCTTTAACCTCCGTAAGCTTGATCGGAGTGGGCGAACAGAAGATCAGCGCTTCAATGTGGTTCTGTAAAAAATCCATCGCTTGTTATTTAATTCCTTTCTTCAACCCGTCGCTGGTCTTTCGGCCATCGTTCTGCGATTAGCAAAACTTTAATCTTGCTGCATCAGCTTGGCTTCAATGGATTGGGTAGTATGAGGAACAGCAATCAGCCGCTCCTTCGAGATCAACTTCCCGGTAACAGAACAAATTCCATATGTCCCGTTCTTAATCCGCACCAACGCATTCTCCAAGTTAGTAATATATTTCTGTTGGCGCGCTGCCAGCTGACTAAGATTTTCTTTCTCGGCCGTTTCAGCGCCGTCTTCGAGAACTTTCGTATTTCCGCCCGATGTTGCGTCGGTACCCTCATCGTTATTGCGGTTCAGCGTCTCCTTCAATATTTTATATTCCTCTCGCGCTTTTTCCAGCTTGCGGTTAATCAAGATCTGAAACTCCTTCAACTCATCGTCACTATAGCGGGTCTTGTCCTGTGAAGTCGAAGACGGTTTGGCGGGCTTATGAGCCATCGGCCGCTGGTTCGGCATCTGGAAAAAATTCAGCTGAGCGGCGGCCGCTATTTTTGCGGCAGAAGGCGCCTGGTGTACCGGCGCTGGTGCAGCTGGCTGAGCCGGTTTCCTGACGGAAGGACTCACCTTTCTCACAGCTTCTTGCTTGACAGCCGCTTTCTTTACGGCCGTCTTCTTTACAGCAATCTTCTTAGGTGTTGCTTTGGGAGCGGCCTTGGGAGCAGCTGCTTTCGGAGCGAGTTTCTTAGGTTTGGCCTTTTTTGGAGCGGTCTTGGCTTTTTTCGCCGCTGCTTTTTTAGGTTTGGCAGCGACCGTCTTTTTATGTTTAGCTACGGGCTTAGTTTTTTTTGCTTTCTTCGCTGCCTTCGGGGCAGACTTCTTGTTCTTGGCCATTGTTCATTCCTCCGTTCGGTAAAAGATTTGCAAAATTATAGGATGGCTGGTAAAACAAAAAATATTATATAAAATTCCCCTCTAAAGAATGAAACTGTTTATCGCATTTTAAGAGAAAAATGTTATGATTTTGACGAATATAAAGCGTTTCGCAATACTTTCTTCGTTTTTATCTCTCAACATGGCTTGTGACCCTGGAAAGATGACGACAGACGCTCAACAGACGAATATGCCGCCGCTTACCCTCGTGATACATGGAGGCGCCGGAACAATAAGAAAGCAATACATGAGCCCCGAAAAAGAGAAGGCGTATCACGACGCTTTGAAACAGGCGCTGGATACGGGATATGCTGTTTTGGAGCGCGGCGGCAAAAGCGTTGATGCCGTAATTGCCGCCATTTCCTTCATGGAGGACTCGCCGCTTTTCAATGCCGGTAAAGGTGCAGTCTTCACCTATTCAGGCAAGAATGAGCTCGACGCATCAATCATGGATGGAAGCAACCTTATGGCCGGCGCTGTGGCCGGCGTCACAACGATCCGCAATCCCATTAAGGCGGCTTATGCGGTAATGACGGAATCGCCCCATGTGATGCTCGCCGGCAGAGGCGCCGAACAATTCGCGCTGGAGCACGGTCTCGAAATCGTCGACCCGTCGTACTTTGTTGACTCGGCGCGTTATCAACAATATCTCGATCGCAGAAAAGCCGAAAAGACGAAAGACGCAGCTTCGCGCTCCTCCCTGGAAAAGGACAAAAAATTCGGAACCGTCGGGGCGGTCGCAATCGACAAGTTCGGGAACATAGCGGCTGGAACTTCAACTGGTGGCATGAGACGCTATGGGAGGGTTGGAGACTCGCCGATAATCGGCGCCGGCACTTATGCAAACAACGCGACCTGCGGCGTCTCCGGCACCGGATGGGGGGAATTCTTTATCCGATTATCCGTCGCTCACGATATTTCTGCACTCGCAATACGGCGGACTTTCGCTTCAGGAGGCGGCGGACAGCGTCGTGATGAAAAAACTGCCGCGTCTCGGTGGCGATGGGGGCATCATAGCACTCGACCACAATGGCAACATCTCCATGACGTTTAACACCGAGGGAATGTACCGCGGATACATCAAGGCCAGGGGAGAGGCGAAAACCTTCCTCTACAGGGACGGCCAGTAATTAACCAGCCCCGATCTTAATTTTTACTGAGTGTAACCCGAACTGTGAGAAGCGAATGACGTCCAGGCCCAGCGAGCAGCCTGGCGCTAATTGATGGGAGGTTGGGTCTCCGTGCCAAAATCCCCGCGCAGCGTGCGGAACCTCTTTCTCGCTTCCGCGGCAAACACGCTTCCGGGATATTTGCCGAGGAACTCGCGGTAGATCTCCATCGCTTTCCCTTTGTCTTTGAGTTGTCGTTCGTAGATCTCGCCGCGCAGGAAAAATGCGTCATCAGCAAGCACATCATCGGGATATTCATCCAATATCCGCTGCAAAAGGGCGAGAGACTCTGAAAACTCTCCCCGCTTCATGCGGATGTCAGCTTCCAGCCAGTATACATCGTCAAGGATTGTGCGGTTTGAAAATGAGCCGCTATCCGAAACACCCTGCTTCAGCTGATTTATTTTCAAAAGGGCCGAATCGATCTTGTTCTGATAGAGCAAAAGATCAACTTTGGCATACTGCTTCAGCGCTTCGCCGGCGGAGTCGAATGCGATGTTTTCTTTGATGCGCATGCTGAGCTCCATCGCGTCATTCGCGATTTCACGGGTGGTAGCTTCCTTAAGAATATCAAGGTGTTCCTGTGCAAGTCTGAAGTTCCCGTTGTAGTACGATAACTTCGCATTTTTAAGCTTCGCTTCATAACCCACCGGATTTTCCTTTTGCGTCTTCTCCACCTGTGAATACAGAAGGGTTGATTCCCAGTATTCTCCCTTGAGGAGGTAAATGTCGCCGAGGTCGAGTTTTGCTTTTGATTTCAGGAAAAGCGATGAGCGCGGATTGTTGATCAGCTTGTTGAGGATCTCAACGGCTGCATCCTTCTGGTCCAGATAGTTTGCGAATAGCAAGGCCTGGTTTCTAGACGCTTCGAGCGAATTCGGATTTGTCGGATATTCCGTTATGAAATTCTGGTAATCGCGTATCAGTACCGTAACAGAATCAGGATTGACGGGGAAAGTCTTCTTGATCCGCGCCTCTCGGGTCCTGATAAGGCCGAGCCTCGCCAGCAGATGATTGGATGTGCCCGGGTACTCGCGAATGATGTACCGGTAAATCCTCGATGCATTGTCGTAATCATCGTTGTCCAGTGCAACGCGCGCCACTTCCAGCGACTTCTCGCCCTCTCGCTTGTACCTCTTGTCGTAAGCCCTGGCCTGAATGAAGGAGGCATAGAAGTTTTTCTGTTGCATGGTAACCCATATCAACAGATCCGAGTACACCTCCACATCCGGATTCTGCTGTACTTTGTCGTAGAGCAGCCGCTCCAGGCTCTCGAGCTCTTCAGGCTTTGTAAGTAATGCCTGCATCACGTTTTTCACGTACTGGATGTTCGCCGAGCTTTGAGTGACATAGCTCAGATACTCCTGAACCATCTTGTCTTGCTGGCCCTGGATGCGGTAAAGCATCGCAAGCTCCAGGCAGAAAAGGTAGGGATTACCCAGGTAGTTTCTGCATTCCTTCAGGGTCATGATCGAGTACTCGGAAAGCGACCGGGAAGCAAGATAGTCCGCCATCATTTTCGCAAGCTGCATATTGGCCCTCACCTCGCCGCTCATTTCTTTGAAATATCGATCGGCCTTGCTTACCTCTCCCGACCGCACATAGACAAGTCCCACGTCAAGCTTGTATTGCATATTCTCCGGATCTTTCCGCAGCAGCTTTTTGAGATAGTCCTGGGCATCATCGAAAGAGCCCATGTCGATCATCAGATTTAAATAATTGTTGTGGATCAGTGGAATATTCGCCTCCGAACGGCTGAGATCCTTATACAGTGTAACTGCTTTTTTCTTATCACCCTTTACAAGGTATTCGTTCGCTATCTGTATGTCGGCATGATTTTGTCCCGATACAAAGCGGGGAAGTCCGAGGATGGCTATCAAGAATAGCACCCTGGTATTTATTAATACTATATTTATATTAATATAATTATAATCAGGCATGTTCAATTGTGGATAAATAATCGTTCCGGCTCGCAGTGGATGAACTGTTGATTAAAGTTAGTGATGAAAAAGGTCTGTATCAATTTGTTAGGTTGTTATCAACAATCTTTCCGTCTGTGGATCCTTTGCATGTTAACAAGTCGGTCTGTGCACGGTTGTTGGCAAAGGCCGGATTGATCAACATTATTTTTGAACCGTAGTAATCTTAAACGTTTTTCGCCGGATTTTGATTCTGATGAGTGATTTGTCCACAAGCTTTCAATAGGTTATGAACATTTCGCCATCGGTGCCGATCTCCCAGTTAGCCTTCACACCTTTGATGCTTGTTGAACCGTCTGCGCTGCGGTAATAGATGATGGGCTCAGGCTCGACATGCCGAAAATAGTTTCCGGGATCCCATGCTCCATTGCCGTTGCGATCAATGATGAGGCGGATCTGATATTCGCCGGGTACTACGTTTTGGAATCTGACGTGGTGATTATCGTGCTGTTGCTGGATGACCTTGAAGTTGGCATCGACGAGCTCAACGATGAAGTGTTTTTCCTTGGTTCTGATGTCTATGTTGATGACCGAAAGGTCCTGTTCGTGCATGGGTTTGAGGGCCTGGCTGATCCGCTTTGAGCTGTCATTTTCAATGCTGATGAATGCTCCAAGGCCGAGCTGCAGCTGGTTGGTGGGCTCCGGGGCCTTGGATTTTAGGGATGGTTTTGGGGCTCGCGGAGGTTGTGCGTCAGCGTTTGCGTCGGTCTTGTACAAAGCAGGGTCAATGTTTTTACGGATGGAGAACTTCCGCAAGAGAGGATCCCAGGTGAGGTCATGGGCGGTGAACTTGATGTTTGTGACGGAGTCAACCTGGAATGAAAGACTGTCGAAATTGATTTCTTTCACGGGCTTGGTGAAGATTATGGTCGCTTCAAGAAGACCCTTGTCGGCCAGGAGAGATGTGGATTGGAGGGAAAGGTCGAATTTTTCGGGTGTAACTTCACGGGTGAGGTATTTTATGTACAAGGTGGTATCAACGCTGTGGTCAAGACTGTCATAAGCAGTCAGGTGTGCTGCTAGGCTGTCAAGGTCTGTTGTTTTGTATACCCTGATGTTTGCATTGTTTTCCCCGAAGGTATAGCTGAGGTCTGAGGAGTCAGCGGCGGTAAGGTGAAACGTTCGGAGGTTTTTGGTCATCCGGATATTGAAGTATGTGTTGTACGGGCGTGCGCTCGTCATTTTCAAGGGGCTGGCGTCGAGACGCAGTATCCCGATGGAAAGATCCGAGATCGTGTCTTGAAGGGTCTGGTAGCTGCCGAGGAAGCCGTATGCTTCATTCCGCGTGTTGACCACCAGGTTCCGGTTTTTGTCTTCGAAGGCATAGACGAAGTAGTTCCCCGGCTTGAGGTTACTTATTTTGAACTTGCCTTGCTGGTTCGTTTTTGTAAAGTATGCTGTGGGATGTTGGAAGATATTGAACGTATCGTTCTCGATGTGAAGTGCCACGGTGGCATCTTTTACCGGCTTTCCTCTCAGAATATTATAGACTGTGCCATCAATCGACAAGGAATCTATGTATGAGCCGGTGCTGAGCGCAAGCTGCAGGTTTCGTACGGGGTTTTTTTCAGTGATGTCCTGTACAGCCTCCCGGAAATTGAAGGTGTAAGTGGTGCTGTCTTGTAGGGGTTCGTCAAGTGTGAGTACGACCGTGTTCTTGCGATAGGTGATTTTGTAATCTTTGCTGATGGTCGGGGTAACGATGAGTTGTTCTTTAGGAGTATTCAGAATTACGTCTTCCGAAAATTGGAGCTCAATTTGGTTGCCTTTAAAATTCAAGGCTTCATTTTGTGGAATTGACCTCAGGAGTACCGGGGGAATGGTATCTTTTGGGCCACCCGTAGGTGCAGTTTGTCTCGCGCACGAAAACAGAAAAATAATACAGACGAACCAATGAAGGTTTTTTGAGAGCGTCATTTGCGGGCTATATAAATTAGGCTTGAGTATTCACCTGTTCGCTTTGCTGCGCGGTTGGAGTTGCGTCCCTGCACGACTGCGTTGACGAGTGAGCCACCCCGCGTGGGATTTCTGTATTTTTCGCTGAGGATGCTTACGTAAAAGGAGTCGAGCTTCATCGGAAGTATGGTCGTTACCCGGAGGTGATTCTGCGAGAGAATGCGCTCCATGGTTTTGATTGAGAAATGCCAAAGATGCCTGGGCACATCGTAACCTGCCCAATGTTGTTTATAGGTTTTTGCGTCGAGGCTATTCAGGTTCGGTACAGCGATAAATATTGTGCCATTTTCGGCCAACTTGTTTCTTAGTTGCTGGATGGTGTCATTGAAATTGCTCACATGCTCCAGCACATGCCACAACGTTATCACGTCATACTGGTCGCTGATGTTGTCGAGGTCTGCTGCGATGTGGGCCCCGGTTGTTTTGGCTGCGAGTTGTCGTGCGCTGTCAGAGGGTTCGACGCCGCCGATATGCATGCCATGGTCTTTGCACGTTCGTAAAAAAGAACCGGTGCCGCATCCGAAGTCGAGAACCGATCGAGGAGGTGTGGCAGCGTGGCGATGGATAAGCTTGTACTTCCAGTTGAGCGTGAAGGCGCGGGCAATCTTGTAGACCCGGTCTGTTATTGTTAATGTTTTATTGGAATGCGAAATGTAGGCGTCGGACTGATAATATCTTCCCAATTGATCATCTTCTGGCCGTGGATTGGTCATGACCAGGCCGCAGTGTTCACACGCTGTCAATTGAAATGTTTCATGTGAAACAGTGTGATCTTCGCAAGTGAATAATGGCTTAAAGTCAGTATGACGGCAAACAGGGCATTCAGTTAAGACTTTCATCACTTGCCTAGGTAGATGGTAAGCACTGAAATGTCGGATGGTGATACTCCGCTGATGCGTGAGGCCTGCCCGATGGTTTCCGGTTTTATTTTCTTAAGTTTTTCCCTTGCTTCGGATGAGAGAGCCTTGACGCGGTCATAATCAAAGTCTCCTCTGATCCTGTAATTTTCGAGACCTTCAATCTTTCTGGCCAGCTTCTCTTCGCGGTCGATATAGGTTTCATATTTAATGAGGATCTCCGCTTGCTCCTGCACTTCCGCCGAATATTTGTTGATCAGCTCCTTTAGATTTCTGTCGATTGTCTTTACCTGGTCGATGCCGATATGTGGCCTGCGTAACAGATTAATCACGGGTACGCGTTCCCTTATTGTTGCGGTATTGAGGGATGACAGATCCGGATTGACGGTCTCAGGTTCAACTTTAACCTTTCTCAGCTCCTGCAGCAGGCTGTCGATGTCACTTCTTTTATCCAGCAGGTTCTTCATTCGCTCGTCGGACGCAAGCCCGAGTTTGTGACCTGCTTCCGTGAGGCGGAGGTCAGCATTGTCCTGCCGAAGGAGGATGCGGTACTCTGCACGTGATGTGAACATGCGGTAGGGTTCCTGTGTGCCCTTGTTGACGAGGTCGTCGATCAGGACGCCGATGTATGCCTCTGATCTTTTGAGGATAAAGGGATCTTTCTCGTGGATTTTATTATGGGCATTTATTCCCGCCATAAGTCCCTGGCAGGCAGCTTCTTCATATCCCGTAGTGCCATTTATTTGACCCGCAAAATACAGATTGTCAATGAGTTGTGTCTCCAACGTCATTTTAAGTTGTGTTGGCGGGAAATAGTCATACTCGATAGCGTAGCCAGGTCTGAACATTCTGACGTTTTCGAAGCCTGGTATCTTGGTGAGGGCCGTGTACTGAACGGCTTCCGGAAGGGACGTTGAAAAGCCGTTTACGTATATTTCAATAGTATTCCATCCTTCTGGTTCTACGAAGATTTGATGGCGGTCTTTATCTGCGAACCGATTGATTTTGTCTTCTATTGAGGGGCAGTATCGCGGCCCCAGGCCTTTAATGCGACCCTGGAACATGGGTGATTCACTGAATCCTTTGGTCAGTTCCTTATGAACAGTGTCGTTTGTATATGTAATCCAGCAGCTGACTTGCTTTTTTAGCGGATGGGTATCCGAGAAAGAGAACTTGGCAGGTTGAGGATCTCCTGGTTGTTCTTCCATTCTGGAATAGTCCAGGCTTCGTCCGTCTACCCTTGGAGGAGTTCCTGTTTTCATCCTGCCCGCTTCGAATCCCAGTGACACGAGTTGTTCTGTTATGCCTGTAGCGGCTTTTTCGGCGGTCCTTCCTCCCCCGAAGTTTTTGTTTCCGATGTGTATTTTCCCATTCAAGAACGTTCCGTTGGTCAACACGACGGCTTTGGAGCGAATTTCAAGGCCCAGAGCTGTTCTCACGCCTTCTACCCTTCCATCCCTAACAAGGATGCCAGTAACCATTTCTTGCCAAAAATCGACGTTCGGGATATTCTCGAGTGCAAGGCGCCATTCCTCAGAAAAGCGCAGGCGGTCATTTTGTGTCCTCGGGCTCCACATGGCTGGTCCCTTTGAGAGATTCAGCATTCGGAACTGTATCATCGATTTGTCACTGACAATCCCTGACTGGCCGCCCAAAGCGTCTATTTCGCGGACGATCTGGCCTTTGGCAACCCCGCCCATTGCGGGATTACAGGACATCTGAGCGATGGTAGTCATGTTCATGGTGGCCAACAACACCTTTGAACCCATTCTTCCGGCGGCAGCCGCTGCCTCGCATCCGGCATGGCCGGCTCCAACCACTATGACATCATATATCGGAAACATCTTGAGAAATGTCTAAGTCTAACTGGGTAGCATTATTTTAGTTCCACGTGAAACGGATTTTTACCCACAAATTTTATCCACATATCCACATCATCAGTTCCACGTGGAACAGCTATATCCTGCCCCTATGATTTTCTCCGCAAAGATAGATAAGCATCTTCTTTTTTGCGCATTTGCGCCTTTTCTTTGGCTGACTTGTCCGAATACCCTATGAGGTGCAAAACGCCGTGAATGATAACCCGGTGCATCTCCTCGTCAAAGTCGGTGTTCAGCTCGGAGGAATTTGATTTCACCCTGGGAACGCTTATGAAAACATCGCCTTCTAGGCTTCCCTCCCCATCGCTATTGTCGAAAGTGACAATGTCAGTCAAGGTGGTATGATTGAGATATCGCTGGTTAATTGATAACAGATAATCTTCCGAACAGAAAATGAAGTTAAGATGGGTAAGCTCCTTCTTCTCCTTTTTAATCACGGCTTTGATCCACTGAGATGTCGTTTTGGGATGCGAAAGGCGAAAAGATGTGTCCTCAGTGAAGAATTCGATGGCTGCCATCAAGCGTTCATGTAGAAGCTCAATTCAACGACCCTCCCGTTGTCTTTGAATTCCACCTCGTCGGAAAGATGCTTCATCAGGAAAATTCCCCTACCGCCAGGCTTTTCAAGATTCTCAGGGGCAGTCGGATCAGGCAGCGTCTCATAGTTGAACCCTGTTCCCTCGTCCTTAATAATGAATTTTATGAGACTTTCGTCAAGAAAAAGACTGAGATAAACGTTTTTGCTCTTGTTGCCGCTGTTACCGTGCTTGATGGCATTGTTGACCGCTTCAGTCACTGCAATCATTATATTCCCATAGATGTCATCGTCAAGCTGAAATTTTTCTTTGGCGTTGTCAATGAAGCTTTCAATCATTCGAATATTTTCCATAATAGATGGAACCTGGATACTGATCGTATTCATGAATGCTCTATTGTTTTTATTTGTCGCCCATTCGTTTGAAATACTCACTCACTTCCTTCTTGTAATAAGGATACAACTTTGGAGGCACGGTTTTCAGCAATTCTACCTCTTTTTCCTTTAGGCGCAAATACTCCTCAAAAGCCTTCGGAATTTCTTTGTCGTAATCTTTCGCCGTCTCACCCTTCCGCTCCTCATCCATGTCCTGCTCCCGCATCGACTTTTCAGAATCCAGAAGCCTCGTGAGTATTTGTTTCTGTCTCTGTATCAGCTGATCCGTTAATTGCTTGTTTACAAGATCCATCTCCGTCTGCTCCATCTTTGCCGGAAGCTCCCCTCCCGGTATCTGCCCCTCATTCTTCATCTTCTGTTGCATCTCCTGCAATGCCCTGCGAATTCGCTCCTGCTCCGCAGCCATCTCGGCAAGCTCCTCCGATAATTGCCTTCCCGTCTTTCCGCTGCTCTTCAGCTCTTCTATTTTCTTATTCAGCTGTTGCTGCATCTGACTTAGACTGGGCTTCTGACCCTTCTGCTTTGACTTCTTCATAGAAGGCTGCGCATTGGCCATCATCTGCATCATCATGTCGAAGTGATCGTCTAACATCAACGCAAGATTGTTGATCGAAGTCATCGTCATCTGCATCTCGCTCGATGCCTGCGGCCTCCGCCTTTCCTTATTCGAGTCAATCACCCTGTCGATATGGCCATTGAGCTCATTTACCTCCTTCATGATGAACGCACCCATCATCGGATCTTTTTTTCCCAAGGCTAACAAGCTGTCTTCCAGAACTTTAGCATCGTCTTTCAGCTTTAGTTGAGACTGCGCAAGGAGGTTGAAACGCGGATCGTTCTGCTGAAGCTCATTGAATTGTTTCATGAGATTCTCCTGGTCGAACGATAACTTCACCAGGCCATGAATGATCTGGCGAAGAGATTCCATGTTCTCCGCCTGTGCCTCCATCATCATAGAATTCTGCATCCCCTCCATTTGCTGCTGCATCTGACTCATCTTCTCCAAAGCATTTTTTTGAGGCTGCCTGGATTTCGAAGGGCTCTCCTGTTCCAACATCTGCTGACTCTCCTCCTGCTGCTGCTCCACTTCCTGCGCATCCTGCTCGTCCGGAAGACCGTCACCCTTGTCCAGCTCATCACCCAGCTTTTCCAGTTCCTTTAACTTCTCAGTAGTCTGTGAGAACTGTTCCTTCACTTTCTCCTGCTCCTTTGCCAACTCTTTACTCTCACTGGAAGGCTCTTTCGGCTGATCTTCCCCGGATTGCTCTTTCGACTTATCCTGCTGGTCCCCGGCCGACTGCTCCTTGGCTTTGTCCTCGCCAGCTTTTGCCTGATTCTGTTGCTCTTTGTCTGATTTGGATTTATCAGAATCTTTCAATGCTTTCTTATCGTTCCCCTCAGCTCGTTGGTCCTTCTTTTCAGAATCGGCCCTGTCACTCAGACCCTTCTTGTCCTTGTTCTTTTCAATGGATTTCTCTTTTTCCAGAGATTCCGTTTTCGTGAGCAATTCTTTCTGCTTTTCAATCTGCTTCTTCAGATCTTCAATCGCCTGGTCAAGCTTGAAGTCATACTGCAGTTGTTTGAAAAGCTCAAGGGTTCGCTCCAGTTCCTTTTCCAGGTTATTGGTGTTCTGGTTCATCTTGTCCAGCAGCTTCTGGATGTCGGAGATCTCCGCATTTTCCTTCAATAATTTCTGCAGTTCATCAAAAAGCTTCTTCGTCTCCTCATCCAGAAGCTCATCCATAAGCTTCTGAATCTGTTGCGCCTTTTCACGAATGCGCTCATCCTGATCGGTGAAGGCGTTCTTCTTTTCCTCCAGAAGTTTGTTTTGCTCTTTTAATTGCTCGACCATCTGATCAAGTCCCTGTTTCTGCTGAATGATATCCTCGAGCATCTTCTTGTCCTGCCAGTCGAGACTTTGCTTGCCCTTTAGCTTCTGGTTTGCCTGCTCAATCTGGTCCTGCAGTTTGTTGGCTTTGGATACGCTCTTGTCTATCTGATTCTCGGTACTTTTTTGCGATCGGCTGATCTCCGTTATCAGATCATCAGCTGTGGGAACCACGAACATATAGGTGGCTGAGCGGGTTGATTTCCTCCCATTGACGGCATCGTTGTCCCAAACCTCCATCACATATTCAAGCTGCTCGCCGGGCTTCAGCTTCAATGAATCAACGGACCAATTATAAAAGAAGCTCTGCTGTAGTTGATTCTTTGTAATTGGAATCCTGACGCTCCGGTTCAGAGTCTCTTTCTGATCCTGGTCTCTGACGCGCATGTGCAATGACAGCTGTGTGACCCCGTAATCATCCGAGATCATTCCACCCAGCAAGACCCGCTGATACAGCACCGTGTCTTTAAAATTGTTCACGACGATTTGAGGAAACTGATCCTTGATGACATTAATGGAGTAAGCGATCCGCTCTTTATTGTTGCTCCGCTCGTTGGCCAAGGCAATTTCATACTCTTCCGGGTTGAAAAATTTCTTTGAGAAAACAAAAAGCTGATGGTCGGAAGGTTGAAACTCAAATTGCTTGTTAATATTTCTGAACTTGATTGTCGCTTTGTCGGCGTAGGCTGTATTGAGTTTCCAGCGGATGTTCGTTCCCTCCGGGACATCCAGGTTTCCGGCATTTGTCAGTTTCTCGTTTTGCCGCTGCAAATACCTCGGATATTCCAGTTCCACGTTGAACTTGGTGAGCTCCGGCCGGTTCACAACTTCAATCGAATAGCCGTCAGATAAAAAACCAGCTGCCTCAATCTGAAAATCAAGCGGCTGTTGAATCCTTTCAAAGGTATATTCGAATCTGCCGCTAGCCGTAGGAACCAGCTTTAGCCGCTGATTTTTGGAAACCACATAGGCATTTTCGGGAATTGCCTTTCCGCGCAACTCCACTTTAAGGGTAAAGTTTTCATTATAAAATGCCGTGAGGGTCTCATTCGAAACCGTAAAGGTAAAAGGCGCTTCGGGAGAATACGCCCGGTTGAAATGAACGATGCGGTCGGTACTCTTGATAAAGATGCCAGGGTTGATCAACAGGATCAGGAGTACAATACCGACGGGAATCGCCAGGTACTTGAGATGTTTCCTGTTTTCTCTCAGGTCCACCACTGCATCGAACGACAGCGGCTCAAACTCCCTGGATTTTTGGCGGACGCTTGCCAAGGTAAGATCCGTTTGATTGGTTGCGGAAGATAACTGTATCAGGTTGAGAAGCCGGTCCTTTACTGTCGGTAGTTTACTTCCAATAAAGCGGGCGCTCTGTTCCTCATCCAGACCTCTGCGTGCAAGCCACCATTGGAGCGGCTGACTAAGGAATTTCAGGATCGAAACGCCGGCCACGGCGAAAAAAGTAATAAATATGAGCAATCTCGCCCATTGGCTCAGCCACAGGTTGTACTCTAGGAGAGTTGCGATCAGAAAATACCCGACGACAATAGACAGGATCAGAATTGCCCCTCTGATGGATAAGTTGAGATAATATTTTCTTTGAAAAGATTTTATCTTTTCATGAATGCGTCCCGTTCCATCGCTCATCGTCCAGACTGTTTAAGTAAAAAAACGCACGAACTCACTTAAAGTTGAAAGACATCTAAGTTAAGTTGTATTAAATTTTAAACAAAAGAATTCACAGAAAGACTCAATGCGTGTCCGACGTATTGCCGGAATGTGGCATGGACCAGTTGTATTCTTTTTCAAAATACTCCATCACGTGCATTTTCAGTAACTTCTCCTGCTCAAGCAGGTCGAAATGAGGAAGTTTCTTTATCAATTTCCAGTGCGGCCAGCCGTCCTTGTCCAGCCCCTCCAGCCGGTAATAGCCGGAAAGGCTGAGAACTTTGCAAATGCCGATATGCATGAGATCCTGCTTTTCTTCTTTCGAGAAAATTTTGGTGCCGTGCCCCAGTTCCTGCACACCAATGAGGAAAAGGACGCCGTTAAGGTCCTTGGGCTTTTTTCCAATGATGGATTCAAGCTCCAGCAAGAGCGCATTCCAGTTTTTTTCCAGATCAAGATCGCGCTTAAACATGTTGCAGCTCCTCCCAAAATTCAAAGGCCCGGCGCAGATGAGGAATAACGATGGTTCCGCCTACCAGGGTAGCCACACCCATCGCCTCATGAACTTCCCCGGTTGTAAAACCGACTTCTTTGCATTTTCCCAGGTGATATCGCACGCAGTCGTCACACCTCAGCACCAGGGAACAGGTGAGGCCTATCAGCTCCTTCGCTTTGGTATCGAGATGACCGTCCTGATATGCGTTGGTGTCAAGGTTGAATATCCGCTTGATGATCAGGTTATCAGAAGCCATGATCTTGTCGTTCATCCGGCTCCGGTAACTGTTAAAGTCTTCCACTATGCCCATATGCTTTCTCGATTAACCTGGTTAAATTGGTTTTAGTTTTTATCCAAAGATATTATTCCTTTGAGTAATTCAACCGGCAACAGTATCCTGGAAGACTTTATCTCCCTTTTTTATCCCCGTTACTGCCGGGCGTGTTTCAATTCGCTCGTGAAGGGAGAAGACCTTCTTTGCACCCGCTGCCTGCTGGAAATGCCAAAGTCATACTATCATTTGGAACAGGACAACCCGTTTTACCGGA